>DASVSM010000525.1:0-2531 GCA_036388115.1 Flavisolibacter sp. | reverse complement strand
ATGATGAGATCGTCAACTTCATCAAATGGGTATCAAAAAAGGAACCGCAGTTTTATGACAAATCGGTTCGCCGGAAACGATAATTACTCATAATAGGGATTGAACCTTATTTTCCATTCTTCTATTGTTTTGCTATCCTTTGCCGCCACAATCGTTTGCCATTCCTTTAGCAATTGGGCAGCTTTGGATGATGGATATTTTTGCAGCAGATAGTCATATCCTTTTTTATATTCTTCTACCAGAGCAATTGGGTCGTATTCCAGTGCGGGGCTGTTAACTGATCCAAACAGCAGTGTACCGGTATAAAATTTATTTCTGCCCGCAACGTCATCTGCAAAACTTTTAGGCAGTCTTTGTTGCAATAACAATTCGGACGAAATCAGGCGGTCAGCCAATTCAGCCGGTTCTATTGCCAAGCCTGCATCCATCAATGCAGGAGTCTTCTCTTCTCTTGTTAGTAAAGAAAGGTAAGCGTCAACGGCGGCAGAGGTCTTGGACGTCAACACACTGCTGATCCAGTTATAATCGGCAACAGCATAAACGCCACCTTCTCCATCAGCCTGCAGGTTGATATGATTTCGCTCCAGGTTTTGTTTGAAGCGTTTCTGGCCTTCAGGAGCGTTTGTGCTTTCATTATACACGAGCTCATAATAATCTGTCGTGTCCTGGAAAAGCTTTTGATTGATGGTATCTACTACGCCTGACACATGTCTTAAAAACATCACTGCTGCGCTGTCGGCTAATGTGCTGTCCCGGGGAACCAGCCGCGTGTAATAAGCAGCAGCCGCATCGATACTTTCCAGCGAAAACTTGTCTAGATGCACCAATGAATCGGCAAAAGCCTCCAGCGTTTTTTCAGTCACTCCGTCTTCAGTAGCTGCCGGCTTTTTATCTGTGGAACCGCATGAAAAAAAGAAAGAACAAAGAATCAGCAAAAAAGGAAAAACTTTCATTGACACTATTTGAGTTACAAAATAAAGGCAAACGCTCTGGCATAATTATTTGGCCGCGTTATCATGTAAAAATGCATTTGTATGAACCAGGATGATAAAAACAAACAGCCCGTGGCGGGCGGGAACCTGCCAAAGGAAACAGCGCCTGTCTCTCAGCAACGTGAACAGGACAAGGACGATGATCAGCATAGCTATCCCGGTAAGCTTGACCAGGTAGAAGGCAGCATGAACAATGGAGAGATTGGCGGGGGCCTCTCCAAAGAGGAGCAATAAAAGGGATGATTTATTATTTCATCCCGGCAACATCTTTGTATTCTTTTAAGAAAAAACATGGAAAAGAAAACAGAAGGCACGGAAGCAGGCAGGACCCCGGGCATAGGTATTAAAACCGTTCAGGGCCAGGATAGCGAAGGTCATATCAGAGGAAGCAAGCAGGAAGAATTTAGTGAACGCAGGGCCCAGGAGGATCAGAAAAATGAAGATGAGGCTGAACTGAACCAAACGGATGCGAGGGGTAATGTACAGGGAACCGAATCAGTTTAAATAAATCGTTATGGAAACAAAAGACAAACAATTCGAAGAGCAGGACCATCCGTTAAAAAATACCGACCATGCTTTTGTAAAAGTGGGTAAAAACGGGGAGCCAGTTTTTCCGAAAGACGAAGCGAAGAAAGACGATCATCCGGCAAAGGATGGCACCACAACCATCGACCACAGGTAAGGTCATCAGTCTGGCATGTTTTTGTAAACAGTTATGTAAACGATTTGTATGGACACAAAGAACAACAACCTGCACCAGTCCAAACCCGGAGAAACATACCGGGAGGAGTTGCAGGAAAAAGGCAGTACGTTTGGCGACTCACCTATAGAGTCCGATGCAAGAGATATCGCAAAGATCCAGAAGACCTCTTTGCCGGACAGTGGAAAGAACGATGGAAACAACCCGTTTGCAGAAGAGGATACGCAAAGCGATGAAGAGGTAAACAGGGAAAGATATGATGATCCCAAGTAAACAAAAAGGACACGAATCGTGTCCTTTTTGTTATTTAGGTTAACTGGTTTTTTAAAAAACCTTCAATGGTACCGCACGGCACCATAAAGGGTTTGTCGGTAATATTGATGTTCAGTGTTTGCCCGTTTACAGCATAATTCCCAACGATCTTGTTCCCGAAAACAGAAACATGAAAATCGCCACGGTTTGCGTCGCCGCTAAAATTCCCGCCCTGTCCTTCTACTGCCTTTCTTGCTTTAGCTAATACATCTTCCGGACTGCCGGAAAAGGGTAATGAAAAATCGCATGCCATACAATAGTTTTTTACAAAGATGAATGTTTACTGCTGATGCAGAGAAATGTGTTTTTTAATCAGCATAATGATGTTGCCGTTGCTGTCCGGTTTGGTGATAACATCATCAGCCTGGCACGTACCCAATTGTGCCCTGTGTGTTGAGTTGCCATCCAGCAAAAGGATTACCGGGATGCCAAGCCCGAGTTTGATCTTCTGACAAACATCTTGTTCATTAAAACCCTGCATATTGGGGTTAGCCATCACTACGGAAGGATGCAAACTCTGTACGGAA
>DASVSM010000524.1:0-5718 GCA_036388115.1 Flavisolibacter sp. | reverse complement strand
GATAGCAGCAAACAAAACAAAGCAGTGATAAACCGGCGCATAAGCAGATTGGTTCAAAAAAGTTTTGGCTGTACGAAGAGCGTCAGTTACAAGTGAACGCTTGATGAGTTTTTCGAGGAGCAGGATTAAAGGTTACCTAACAGGCAGAAACCAAAAACAAATTATCAAACATTAAGATATGAAAAAGATGCACTTGTTTGTCTTAAGTTTGAAAACATCAGCCTTATCTTCCTATTTCCCATATAAACCAGCCAGGTTTCCACTGGCTTCGAAGGGCTTGAACGCCTTTCATGGATGGCGGCTTTCCGGAGACAAAAGCATTTGAAAGATGTCTTGGTTGTAATTCAGGAAGCAGTAACGGAAAGGAATTTTCGTGCTGGCCTGCGATTAGGGCCGAAAGACTTTAACACCTTCTGCCTCTAAATCTCATATTATGGATAGAGAATCTGACTGGAGAACCCTACCTTTGCGCTCCTAAATTTATTTTTTAACCAAAAAACAGGGTAATGAACAATTACGAATTGATGGTGATTTTTACCCCCGTACTGAGCGACGACGAGTTTAAGTCTGCTCAGCGCAAATTTACTGGAATGGCAACCGAAGCTGGTGGTCAGATCATTGGTGAAAATGCATGGGGCCTGAAATCACTGGCGTACCCGATCCAGAAAAAAACCACTGGTTTATACTGGGTTGTGGAATTTACTGCGTCATCCGACTTCAATGAGAGGCTGAAAATCCAGCTTCTTCGTGATGAGAGTGTTCTCCGTCACATGATCACAAAACTCGACAAATACGCCGTTGAGTACAACAACAAAAAGAGAATTGGCGTACCAACCGGAACCGAAAAACTGGAGGAGGTAAACAATGGCTAGAGCGAATGAAATCAAATACCTGACCGCCATTAAGCAGGAAAAGCGCCCAAAGAAATTCTGCCGCTTTAAAAAGTACGGTATCAAATACATCGATTATAAAGATGTAGAGTTCCTGAAAAAGTTCCTGAACGAGCAAGGTAAGATGTTACCTCGCCGTATCACCGGTAATTCTTTAAAGTATCAGCGAAAGGTATCTGATGCTATCAAGAAAGCCCGTCAAATGGCACTGTTACCTTACGTAACAGATCTTTTAAAATAGAATTTTTAACCTAACTCCCGCAAAACGGGACGGACAGTGGCGCTAACGGCGCCATTGGCTAAAACAAACAACAATGGATATCATTTTAATTCAAGACGTCGATAACCTGGGTGGCAAGAACGAACTGGTGAAAGTAAGAAACGGTTATGCCCGCAACTTCCTGATACCCCGTAGCCTGGCAGTGGAAGCAAACCCTTCCAACAAAAAGCAACTCGAAGAAAGACTGAAGGTTGCCAAAAAGAAAGAAGACGCAATGCTGGCCCAGATCAACAGCGTAATTAGCAAGCTGAAAGAAGCCCCTGTACGTGTAGGTGCCAAAACCGGTACCAGCGGAAAGATCTTCGGTAGCATCACATCGCTGCAAATCAGCCGTGCCATCCGCGATCAAAAAGGTTATGACATTGACCGTAAGAAAATTTCGATCAATGACGACATCAAAGAACTGGGAACTTACAAAGCAACCGTAGACTTCGGAAACGGGCAATCCGCAGAAGTTGATTTAGAGGTTGTTGCTGAATAAGCACCACAATATGTTTTGTAAAAAGTCCACACAAATTGTGTGGACTTTTGTTTTTTAAAATAAATGACCATCTTTACCCATCATTTCCCTTCTTTTATCCGCAGAACCCAAGAGGAACAGTTTTTGAATAACTCTTGTCAACACCAATTTTTCCAATTCTCCTGATTAACCGGCTTCCAACTCCTTGAAGACGTAAATTTTTAATCAACTTTTTAATCGTTAATCATGGAAAAATTTTACACCTCTTTCAAGAGCAAAGCTCTCATTTTATTTGTGTCGATGGGTATGATGTCGACGATGGCCTTTGGCCAGATTTGCGGTAACATACAGGAAAATTTTAATAATACCGGTGGCAGCACCGTGGGCTTTAGCGGTGATTTTACCCATACCCAGCCAGGAGCTGATGGCTACCTGGAGAAAAGAAATGTGATCGCTTCCGGTATTTATACCATTACAACTCCCACTTTCCAGTTAGCGGCTACTACAGATTATATAGGATTTGGTTTTGAACTGGATGGTTCGGAAAGAGTTGCCCGTGTGGAAGCAGCGGTTATCTATATATCTACACTCAACAACCAGCTGACAACGGTGTTCATTACACAATTTGTTCCTACTTACAATCCTAATTCAACGACGTCTGATGTGTGCCGGGCTGTATCTACGTCCGATCTACCCGGTTTCCCCGCGGGCGGAAAATACAGGCTCCGTTTTGAGCTGACCCCCAACACAGGAAATGGGCAGGCAAATCAATCTATTAATTTTGATGATTTCAGAACAAACGGCACCCTTTCATTAAGCCCGTTGCCTGTTCATTTTATTGGCCTTGATGCCAAGAAAATATCCGGTGGCACGCAGCTTACCTGGAAAGTAGCCGGCGAAGAAAACGTAAATCGTTATGAAGTAGAAAGAAGCACCGATGGCCGCAACTTTACTTCCGTAACAAGCGTAGCAACTGGCAAGAAAGACACTTACACTTACCTGGATGCCCATACAGCAAGCACGGTCTACTATCGTATTAAGAACGTTGATAATGATGGCAAGTTCAAGTACAGTTCCGTTGCACGTATAGTGAACGGCAAACTTGAAATTGTACTGAAAGCATTCCCGCAGCCGGTAATCAATCAGCTAACAGTACAACATCCTGTAATCAAAAGCAATGGTTTAATTAGCGTTAGCACTGCTGACGGACGCATTGTAAAGACAATTAGACCCGCTACCGGCAGCATGCAGACTTATGTTGATATGAACGCTGTTCAAAAAGGCATGTACATGGTTCGCTTTGATGATGGCGAAGGAAATATTGAAACCATGAAAGTTCTGAAGCAGTAATAGAAAAGGCAAAATTGTTAAAGGCTGCCCTTTTTCGGAAAGGCAGCCTTTATTTTTGGAATTACGAATTTAAAATCTTTATATTCGTTACGTATAATGTGTCTTTCAGTTTCCCAGGCCCATTGAACTTTCTGTTCCTTGTTACTTGTTAGCTGTAAACACTCTTTTTGTTTTTTAAATTTTTCTCAAAATGAACATTTACGTTGGAAATTTAAGCTGGGGCCTGAAAGATCAGGACTTAACCGACTTATTCACTCCGTTTGGAGAAGTTGCATCCGCTAAAATTGTGATGGATAAATTCACACAACGCAGCAAAGGTTTTGGTTTTGTTGACATGCCAAACGACGAACAGGCACAAGCAGCCATTTCGCAATTAAATGGCAGCGAAATCGATGGTCGTAATTTGGTTGTCAATGAGTCTCGTCCAAAAGAAGGCGGCGAAGGCGGCTTTAAAAAGAAAAGCTTCGGTGGCGGTGGCGGTGGCGGCTTTAAAAAAGGCGGCGGCGGTTACGGCGGAGGCGGCGGCGGTAGTCGTGGTGGCTTTGGCGGCGGTGGAAACCGTGGCGGCGGCGGAGGAGGATATAGAGATAACTATTAATCAAACATATTCCTGAACTGATAAAGAGTTTCGTTTCTGCGAAACTCTTTTTTTTGACCTCACCCCTGACCCTCTCCACGAGGAGAGGGAGATCCTCGCACAGGTACTGGCTTGTGCAATCATTTCTTTAAGGCATTACCTGCCTGCTATTACACCACCTTTTGCCTTTCCTTTAAGCCTTTAACCTGCCTGCTACTACAATGCCTCTTGCCTTGTCATCCCGGAATTAAACTTCCGTCCATTCTCCTTCTCCTGTTGGAGAAGGTAGGCGAAGCTGAATGAGGGACCTTTGAACTGTAGTTTGAATTATAGTCGCAAGAGTAGTGAATGATGGCTTTTCTTTTCCTATAACATAATCCACAGATATTTCCTGCGTCAGCATGACAAGCAAGAATCATTATTGTAGAATACAGGCTGAAAGCTGACGGCTGATTGCTCAAAGCGAATCCGAACGCACACGCTGTGCGATGCTTCCGGATTCGCTTAGTATAAACTCCACGACAGCTAAATAGATTTAGTGACCTCTGGTCCAAAAAGAAAAAAGACCCAATCAAAGAACTGATTGAGTCTCTAAAGTATCGTGCTGAAGCCAGTATCTGTGATTGGCGCTCCCTCTCCAAATGGAGAGGGCTGGGTGAGGTGCTTAGTGATGCTGATGCTGATGTTGCTCATTCATTTTAATGAACTCGTCTTTTGTGATGGGCGTATCCACTGCATTCACCTGGCTTTCCGCCCAGTCGAACATTTTTTGTGTCTGCAGGCGGTTGTATGCATCCTCCACATATTTCTTGTCTTTCATCATACGGTCAATGTAATCGCGAACCCAATCCTGCTCATCGTCCATTGCTGCCATTCCCATGTAGCCTAGCAATTGTTGCTTGGCAAACTGGCGCAGTTCGTCCTGATGAACCTGAATGCCGCTTTTTTTGATCAATTCATCCGTGATCAAGGTCCACTTCAATTGATTAATAAAAGTCGGGAACTCGGCTTCTACTTCTTCCGCACTTTTGGCCTGACCTTCTTTTCCCTGTGTTCTGAGCCAGCGTTTCAGAAATTCGGCCGGGAAGTCAATATGTGTATGTTCCAGCAACACATGGTAAAGATTATGCTGCAATTGGTTACGGCTTTCGGCCTCCCATTGCTTTTGCAATTCATTTTTAACCCGGTTGCGGAAATCTTCTTCTGTTTTTATTTCTTCGTTCGGGAAGAGCTGCGTAAAGAATTCTTCGTTCAACTCTCTTGGCTCCACCAATCCGAGTTTGGTAATAACAAGTTTGAAATATTTATCGGTAGCCGTATCCAATCCTAAGTCCTGCAGAATCCATTGCTTTTCCTTTTCATCAAACGCCTCCTCCAGCGAAAGTTGTAGCGTATCGTCTTTCGTTTTTCCGAAAGCGTTAGCCCGGAAACTTTCTTTGAAATACTTAACAAGAATTGAATTATCTTTTTTGATACCGCCTTCTATTTCATTTCCGGCTGCATCTGTTTCGATAAAAGTCACATTCAAAACTGTTTCTTCGCCTTGTACAGTTTCCGGCTCGGACATATTTCCATAACGCGATTTCAGGCGTTCTACTTCTTCGGCAATCATTTCCTCCGTTAACTCTACGCTATAACGTTTAATGGATTCCTTGGCAAGGTCCGGGATGCTTACCTCGGGCTTCATCCCCACTTCAAAAGTGAAGGTGTAGTTCTCCGGGTTGTTTACATCCAGTTGCTGCAGGTTAAAATCAACAGGTAATGGCTGTGCAAAAATGTCCAGCTTTTCCGTTTCAATAAACCGGAAAACCTCTTTATCTACCGTTTTTAAAACTTCGTCGGTAAATAAAGATGACCCATACATCTTTTTGATCAGCCCTGCAGGCACCATTCCTTTTCTGAAGCCTGGAATATTTGCCTTTTTGCTGTAGTCTTTTAATGATTTTTCGAAAGAAGGAAGATAATCTTCTTTGTTGATGGTAATGTTAAGCTGCTTGTGTAAAGGAGCCACATCCTGTTGTATAACGGTAGCCATGTGATCGGTTAATTTGTTAATTAGTTGATCGGTTTATTAGAAGAGAAAGAACAGTAAGTAAAACAAATTAACCACTCAACTAATCAACCGGTCAACTGTACAGTGCGGGTGGAGGGACTCGAACCC
>DASVSM010000523.1:0-6699 GCA_036388115.1 Flavisolibacter sp. | reverse complement strand
TCCTGTCATCCGTGATCTTCTTATACCGTGTACTTTATACGATCCGGCCTGGCCCGGAACGACGTTATTAGAATAGGAATTTATGTCGATATAATCTTCATTACGGTTGTCCGTAAAATCAATCCCCCAAAGCGTTCTGGCACTCAGACCTCTGACAAAGGGTATCCGGTAGTCAAGGCTCACGCTACCAACTGCTTTGATTTGTTTGTTGCGGTTGATATTCAACAAAAGATCCGGCAACGGGTTAGGGTTTGCACCGGGATCATCGAGGTTAAAGCTGCCATCAGGATTGTAAGGCGTTACATATGGCAATACCCAGCGGAAAGCATTCAGTGGCGTTGTAATCACATTGTCGTTTTCAATTGTGCCTGACCGGGTAGAATAACCAACTGAAGTGGAAAGACCGATCCGCAGATTTCCTGCCGTATGGTCAACGTTTGCCCGGCCTGTATAACGGTCCAGCACAGTTGTTTTAACCAAACCATCCTGCCGGAAGATAGAACCTGATAGAAAAAATCTTGTCTTTTCGTTGCCACCCGTTGCACTCAAAATATGTTGCTGCGTTTGCGAATGGCGGAAAATTTCTTTTTCCCAGTCAGGCGCTAATTTGGAAAGACTGTCTACATCGGCCGGCAACCAGCCGAAAAGATTTTTACCGGAAGGAAAATTAGCAAACCACGATTCAGCCGGTCTGTCATAATTCAGCTCGTAATCGAGGTGTTGCGCAGAGTTCATCAACTTCAATTTGTTTTCGGGCAGCGCCTGAATACCATATTGAAAATCATAATTAAAACGCGTCTTTCCGTTCTGGCCTCTTCTGGTGGTGATAACAATCACACCGTTGGCGCCCCGGGAGCCGTATTGTGCGGTAGCTACGGCATCTTTCAAGATATTGTAGGTTTCAATATCGGCAGGATTGATTCCCTGGAAGTCGGCAGCAGTTATTTGAATGCCATCAAGGATATAAAGCGGTTCGGTACCGCCAAGCACAGATCCTTTTCCTCTAATAGTAACCGAAGCAGCAGAACCTGGCTGACCGCTCTGCGATTGAATTAAAACACCGGTTGTTTTTCCCTGCAATAACTGCTCGAACGAAGCAATAGGCTGCAGTGCCACTTCTTGTCCCGATACCCTGCTGACAGAACCGGTAAATTGCCGCCTTGTTTGCGTAGTATAGCCGGTTACCACCACTTCCGTCATCGAACGTTCTACCGGTCTGAGTTCAATGAGCCAGCCAGCGACATTGGCGCCGCTAACGGTTCGTTCCAATGTCTCATAGCCGGAAAAAGAAATAACCAGCGTTGTGTTGTTTGGCACACTGATGGAAAAATCACCATTTGCATCGGTCAGCACATTTGTGTTCGTTGCTTTTACATTTACTGTTGCTCCTGCCAAAGGAGCGTTGTTTTCACCTGTAACTTTTCCGGAGACCCGGACCTGCGCAAAGAGGATTTGTGCTGTGCACAACATTCCCATTAAAAAGAGAAGCCTCAGTTTCTTCATAAGTGTTGTTTGATTTTAGTGGGCAAATGCAGAAGATGTCAACGGTTAAGCCTGATGGCTTTATAAACGGTTAACGATCAAAGACAACAAATAAAAACTTTCTGCGGTACGAAGCAGTTGTGGAAAAACCCAGTTATTAAAAAAAGGCCCTAACCTATTAAATATAAATTTTGAATAGCCCAATAGTTAGGCTGGCGAAAGTTTGCAGCAGTTGCTAAGCCGTGGTTGTCCCTTATATCGAAATCAAGAAAATGAAAAGCAGAATTCCGTTTATTAACAAAGGATAGGGTTGAAACATTTTTAGGCATGGGGCGCTAAGAGAAGGATATTGTTTAACCTGTACTGATTGCATCTTAGCTTATGAAATGAGCTACCTTAATGAATTGTATAAAAAAGGCTGTCAACTAGTTGACAGCCTTTTTTATTGAGACGTTTTACTATCGCACCATCGTTACGGTATAAAGGTCATTGAAAAATCCAAGCCCGGCAACTCCCAGTTGCATTTTTAATGTTAGCGTACCGTCGCAGGAACTAAACGTACCCTCCTCGCCTGCAAATGGCCGCACTGCTACCTGCCGTCCTGCATAGGTTGAAGAAATCGTTCCTGCATTAGCAATGCCGGCGGATTTTGGAATCACTGTAGCCTTAAAGTTAGCTGGATCCGTCCAGTCAAGTTCAAACTCAATTGGTCCCCAGCCGGAATCATATAAATTCTGTACAACTATTCTTCCTTTGGTAGCACTTATTGGTGTAACAGAAGAAATAGAGGTTAAATATGGCCCGTAAGCTGAACCAAAAAATTCATTTGTGCGGGTATAATTTCCGAGAAAGGAATTCAGGTCCACGTTACAAGATTTCTGCATTACAAGTGTATACGTATTACTCCAGGATGCCGCACCAACGGTTCCTCCTGTAATTTTAAAGACCAACGTATCTCTCCTACCAGTAGGATAACCTGCAAACAAACCTTTAACAGTGATCGTATCCACTACTTTTCCTGCAGGGATCGTAATGGTGGTTGACTCGACAGTATATTGTGTGCCCGCAGTAGCGCCGGTGGGGGAAGTAACTGTAAAGTTTATTGTTGTAGGCGAGGTCGATGCTGCTGTAAGACCTACAGGAATTTTAAATGAAGAATTCGGACTGTTTTGAATAAAATACGTACCTAAGCTTGTGGAAGCAGTAAACTCCGATACAGTGGGAGGGATTGAAATTTCCTCTTTTTTACAGGCAAAGAATGCGGTTGCCAAAAAAGAAAAAAGAAACAGATTTTTAATTTTTTTCATGATGCTATTTTAAAAGAACCAAAAAGTATTATTTGTAACCGGGATTTTGTTCCATGTTCGTATTAGCCAATATTTCCCCCGCAGGAATTGGATAATAATATTGCCTATCTGTGGAGCTGAGTGTTACTGAGCCTAATGCATTGGTTGCATCAACTGCATTTCTTGTGATCGGCAATAATCTTCTTCTTAGGTCGCCTAACCTTTGTCCTTCAAACGCTAACTCCTTAAAGCGTTCCGTGATAACCTGGTTAATTAACTCATCCCTGGAGGCATATGTTTGATTTACATATCCTGTTATTCTTGCAGCTCTTAAGGTATTCAGATCATTGGAAGCCTCGTTGAACATACTTTTTTCTGCATAAGCCTCTGCTCTGATCAGGTACATTTCTGCTGTACGGAAAACTTTGATATCTGCGAGATTCGGGTTACTTGCATCTCCGCCAACCCACTTTCCTACGGAAGGTCTTCCCGTACCTCTGGATAAAACAGTAGTTGAGTAGCGGATATCATTGGTTTGATCAAAAAGACTAATTAACTCCTGCGACGGACCATACATGATTTTTTGCTGTGTCCTATCATAATATAAATCTCCTATCAGGCTTTGACCAACCTCTCGTCTGTGTTTCCAGATAACGCCGGCATTGGATTGATCTTTCCATACTAAACTGTGTTGTGTTCTGGTATCCAAGGGAACTTCAGCGATAGCAGCCGTTGCTGCCTGGATAGCTTCATCCCAGTTCTTGCTATATACAGCAGTTCTTGCCTGAATTGCCTGAATGGCTGCTTGTGTCATGCGGGTCCGGTCGGTTAAACTGGTGGGAAGAAGAGCTTTGGCAGTTTGGAGATCGGTCTTAATCTTTGCCACCACTTCAGAAACTTTCAACCTTCCAGGCCTGCTGATTTCCGATTTTTCCATATAGGCTATGGATAATGCATTTGCATCATACCCATTAGAAAAATTGATCAGTAGCTGCAAGTGGCCGAATGCTCTCAATGCGATCGCCTCACCTTTAATTCTGTTAAGAGTAGTTTCTTCTGTCGCGTCTTTTGGGGTCAGGTTATTCGCCGCAGCTATGATGCGATTGGCTCGGTCAACAGCAAAATAATAAGCTGCCCAGGCGCCTGTAATATCAGCACTTCCCGGATCAACCTGCCATCTGTACGTCAGTACCCCACGGCCTGTATTATTTTCGGTTGGCAACGTGGCTTCATCCGTGTAAAGCGTTGTGGCATAAATGTCATTATCATAAGTGCCATTAAATTGAGCATACACACCCGTAAGGCCACGCTGAAGACTTGCAATATCTAAAAATGCGTTCTCCTCTACTATATTATCAGGCGAGGTTAAATCGAGTGGCTTTTTGCAAGCACTAAACAATAGTGCACTTGCAAGCACAAGAAAAATATGTTGGGTTATTTTTTTCATACAAAAGAGAATAGTTAATTAAAAAGAAACGTTTAAACCGAATGTGAAGACTCTTTGAGAAGGATATTCAAAAAAGCTGATGTTGTTGTTATCTTCCGGATCAAAACCTCTCCACTTGGTCCATGTGTACAGATTTTGCCCTTGGACAAAAACCTGAACTGCAGAAATCTTGTCTGTTATTTTACTAAGAGTTGCCGAAGGGAGATTGTACCCGATATTGAAATTTCTAAACCGGATAAAAGAAGCATCTTGAATGTCTTTGGAGGAAAAATCACGCTTGGTACCAAACTTTTGAATATCGGTCACATCACCGGGTTTTCTCCACCGTTGTAACATACGGGTAGACTGATTGCTGGTAGCAAAACCGGGTGCTTCATTAAAATAGTCTTCGTTATTAAAGCGTTTGATGCCGGTGACATAAGTGAAAAATGCTTCGAGATAAAAGCCCTTGTAATTGACAGAAGCATTAAACCCGCCCTGGATTTTAGGTAATGAACTGCCGAATTCCGCAACAGACATAGTAGCAGTATTGTATTGCGTTGTTAGATTGCCGCTACGGTCATAATAGAGCGGTTGGCCTGTGGCCTGGTCCACACCGGCCCATTTAACCATGTAATGCGAACTCAGCGATAACCCTTCACGAACAATAGAGGTACCTAATTCAAATTCGGTTACTTGGCCCAGATCATCGATTTTGTTATCATTATAACTAAAGTTGCCGCCCACAGAAACCCGGAGGTTTTGATTGGAAACCACATCTCCATTCAGTGCCACTTCAATGCCTTTATTAATGACACTTCCTGCATTGATATTTAAAGAGCCGGTACCCGATGTCCTTGACAACTGCTGGCTTATAAATAAATTCTCCGTCTTTTTATTATATAGGTCAACACTACCGGAAAGCCGTCTGTTCCAAAGGCCAAAATCGACCCCTATGTTGGTGGTCTTCGCATACTCCCAATCGTAAAACGGATTACCAATCTGGCTCACACCTAACCCGGCTTCCCCTCCATACTTTGTACTTGAGTAAGTTGACAGGTAACCAAAGCTGCTTGAAAATGGACTTGCTGCTTCGCCATAACTGGCACGAATCACTAAATTAGAAAGAACTTTCACTGATTGCATAAAGCTTTCGCGATGAATGTTCCAGGAAGCGCCAGCTGAGTAGAAGGCATGCCACCTTGTTTCAATCGGCACTGATGAAGAGCCATCTATACGATAACTCAAATTTGCAGAATATTTGTCTTTATAAGAGTATCTGCCGATAGCAATAAAAGATTGCAACGCAGTCAGATCTCTTCCTCCACCAATTGTAGGAATAAAAGATGGGTTAGTAGATCCTGTAGGTGGCACAGAACCCTGTGTAATGCCGGCGGGGGTGTTCAGCAACAATGGGTTGATGCCATAACCAACATAACTAAACTGCCTAGCGTTTGAGTGAAGCCCTTCATACAATGCGCTCACATCCACAGTATGCGTGGAAGCAAATGTTTTATTGAAGTTGATACCAGCATTGCCAAATAAACGGTAAAACCTGTTTACTGATTCACTAAATGAACCCTGACCAAAAGTAGCCACCGCTGTTCCTGTATAAGACCTTGGATCAACCAAACGGTCTGCTGTCAGTTCCCTAAAGTCCAGACCTAAGGTTGATACCAGAGAGAAATTGTTTGTTATTTTAAACCTGAAGTTGCCGCCTAGTATAGCTTTCAGCTCGTTCCTTCTGTTGGTGGTGGCATTTAACCGCTCCAGGGCAGAAGCGCCTTCTCTTTGATCCAATACATTGTAGGGGCCAGCATTTCCTGAATGCACTAACACACCATTTATATAAGGCTGTTCGTAAGGAAGTGCATAGTAAACAGAAGCAAAGGGGTTGACGATAGAAGATGTATTTTCTCCTTCAATAAAACTGCTTCTGGCATAATTCACGGTCGAGCTCAATGCGCCCGTGAAACGGCTTGACCTAAAATCGACATTATTGCGCATGGAGAACCTCTCGAGGCTGGACCTTATTGCAACGCCTTGTTGCTGGAAATAGTTCAGTGAGCTGTAGAATGTAACCTTATCACTACCGCCGCTGGCATTGATTTCATATTCCTGGAATCTTCCCCGGCGAAAGAAAATATCTCGCCAGTCAACATTCATGTTGCGAAGGCTATCAACTATCTGATCGTATCGTGAAAGTGTAGCAGGGGATAAAGAAGCGTTGGCGGGGTTTTTTCTTGAATATGTCCAGCCCGGCCCGATATTTAGACCGTTTTCCAATCCAACTTCTTCTTCATATTGCAATCTCTGCTGACCGTTCATCATCTGAAAGGTTTCCCGGCTGCGATTAGCAATACCGGCTTGGGTGCGAACACCAAACGTTACTTTCCCATTACCTCTGCCTCTTTTGGTAGTAATTACAATTACACCATTGGCACCACGAGAACCATATAAAGAAGTAGCAGCAGCATCTTTTAGAATATCCACCGACTCGATGTC
>DASVSM010000522.1:0-3269 GCA_036388115.1 Flavisolibacter sp. | reverse complement strand
TCGGGTCCATGGTATCATGCTTCGCTCCTATCATCAATGTTGGTACCATTATTTCCTTTAAACGGTTTTTAATGTCCCAGGCAGCCAGCCGTCCGCGGATGCCAAATTCCGACGGGCCTTGCATAATGGTGTAGATAGTTGCATTGACATGTTTGAACGTTCTGTTCACCGGGTCGGGCCATTGTGCTAACCGACAGAGATGTTGTTTGTAAAAATTGGGGATCAGCAATTCCATGTACCGTGGATTGGCAACGTCGGCCTTTGCTTCCATAACCCTCACTTCTGCCAGCACTTCCGGATCCATTTGCTTTGCCAAAACCTCGTCTGCATACTTTCCGTATGCGGGTGCGCTGGCCATCATGTTGGCAACAATAAGTCCCTTTAGATTTTGCTGGTACTTTAACGCATATCCCATGGCTAATATTCCACCCCACGAATTACCGAGCACATAAAAATTTTTTGCCTCTGCGCCGATAGCTTTACGTACCTGTTCTACTTCTTCTACAAACCTTTCCGTGGTCCATAGCGAACTATCAGTTGGCTGGTCAGAATAATACGAGCCCAGTTGATCGTATTCATAAAACTCAAATCCTTCCTTCGGGAAAAAGCTTTCAAAGCACTCCATGTATTCATGTGTCATAGAAGGGCCTCCATGCAGCAACAGAATTTTGATGCGGGGATTGTTGCCAAAGCGTTTTGTCCAGACATTGAAATTGCCAACAGGTGTCTGGATAGGAATAAGTCTTATGCCCGCCGACTGTACGCCTGTGTCCTTGTAATTAAAATACTCTTTCACCGTAACGCTGCCCGTTTCACTATTGTTCACTTTTACTTTACAGGAGAACAGAAAGATGAGCAGGAAAAGGGATAGAAGTATTCTCATGGCCCGTTCTTTTAGCGCAAAAGTTAGCCAAGTTTTGCCTTACTTTAGCTGACCACATTTTACCATGAGAAAACTGATTCTTCTTTGCACACTTTTGTTTAGCCTCCATTCATTTTCACAAACACATAAAGATTCACTTCGTTTTTTACAGGAAGTAGCCGGGTTGTATGATCTGAATTTTATGGAAGCAGAAGCCGATTCTTTGCAGGGCAATATCCTCTTCTATAAAACCATCTACCAGCGTATGCACCGGGAGTTGCCAAAGAACGACCTTGCCTTTCCGTTCGCTTTCAACCCCGCGCCTTATGGCTTTACAGTTCCTGTCAAACAACAAAAAATTATTTGGGACTTTCCCCAAAATGTTTCAGTTCCGAAAAACAAGGCCGACCTGGCTTTTTACACCGTCACACAACTGGCTTCGCTTATCCAAAGCAAAAAGATCACTTCTGTTGAACTCACCACTTTCTTCCTGGGCCGGTTAAAAAAATGGGGTGATACGTTGGAGTGTGTGATTACATTGACAGAAGAGTTAGCGATGCAACAAGCCAGAGCAGCTGATGCCGATTTAAAAAAAGGCATCTATCGCGGGCCGCTTCACGGCATTCCATACGGACTGAAAGACCTGTTTGCAGTAAAAGGATTCAAAACAACCTGGGGTACCACACCTTACAAAGACCAGGTGATTGATGAAGACGCTTATGTTTATACGCAACTCAAAAATGCAGGTGCTGTTTTATGCGCCAAGCTTTCCTTGGGATCGTTGGCCTATGATAACCGCTGGTTTGGCGGGTTCACCCGTAACCCCTGGAACTTGCAACAAGGCTCAAGCGGCTCTTCTGCCGGAAGTGCTGCTGCAGTGGCGGCAGGCTTATTACCGTTTGCCATTGGAACAGAAACCTTGGGTTCCATTGTTTCGCCATCTACACGGTGCGGCGCTACAGGTTTACGTCCAACATTTGGAACCGTTAGCCGCAGCGGCGGCATGGTACTGTGCTGGAGCTTGGATAAGGCAGGCCCTATCTCTCGCAGTGCCGAAGACAACGCGATTGTTTACCATTACATGAAAGGAACAGACGGGAAAGATTACGGCTCTATTGATCATGCCTTCAACTACAATGCAAAGCGTGCGGTAAAAAAAATGCGTATTGCTTATGCAGAAAATTATTTTCGGCGCCTGCCAAAAGATGCCATGGAGTGGAGCGTATTGGAAACATTCAGGAACATGGGGATAGAGGTAAAGCCGGTTACGTTTCCCGATTCTGCTGTTTATCCGTTCAATATTGTCAGCCTTGTGCTAAATGCCGAATCGGCGGCTGCCTTTGATGAACTAACGCGAACAAACCGTGATAGCTTAATTGAACGGCAGGATAAAGCTTTCTGGCCAAATACATTCCGGGCAGCAAGATATATTCCGGCGGTAGAATACATCAATGCCAACCGATACCGCAGCAGGCTTTGCCAGCAGGTGCAGGCATTCATGAAGGAGTATGATGTCATCATCGCACCAACGTTTGCGGGTAACCAGTTATCCATAACCAATCTAACCGGCAATCCGGTTGTGTGCATGCCCATGGGCTTTAATCAACGAGGCTTGCCACAAAGCATTACGTTCATTGGCAATTTGTATGATGAAGCTTCTATTTTGGAAGCAGCAAAGGCGTACCAAAGCAAAACAGAACATCATCAAAAACATCCGGAAAAGTTTAGTCGATAATAAAATTTCAACTGTTCGTATGTCTGCTAGCTACTGTTTCAAATGCAATAAATGCCAGGAGATTGGAGGGCAGTATACACGACAAGCATGGGGATGGAGAAATTTTTACGTAATTGATACGTTTAAATTCTTAGCGTTTAATACAGAGCATTGTGGTGCTGAGAACTTATCATTTGTAAGTAAAAATGATATTGATTCAAATGTTTTTAATCCCGAAATTGGTCTCAGTTTCTTGAAAAAAACAAAAACTATTTCCCGGCTTTCGAAACTCAATTCGACAATAAAAATTTGAAAGACTTTGATCCGGATAAATTAAAAGAGAAATGGCATGAACGAAAACTTGCAGACCTCAAACGTTGGTATGGGAGAGAGTTTCCCGAAGGAAAAAAATTCGTAAATCATAAACAGCTTGAAGGAATTGGTAAATTATAAAACTAATTAGCACCATTGCCCGGTTTACCTTCTCTCATATGCGTTCGAAATCTTTATATATGATAAAGCAACTTTTATTAATCATAACAATCAGCGTTCTTTCACCTAATGCTTTTTCGCAAAAGAAACCGGCCGACCTGATTGTTCACAACGGGATAATTTACACGGTTGACGCAAAATTTTCCATCGCGTCTGCAATGGCAATAAAAGATGGGAAGATTCTTGAAACCGGCGATAGCA
>DASVSM010000521.1:0-6241 GCA_036388115.1 Flavisolibacter sp. | reverse complement strand
TGCAGTGTTTTCCTTTACGGCTGGTGGCAGCCTATCACCATCATCCTCTTTTTACAACTGCAGTTGTTTTCCTTTGTGCTTGTTAACCTGTCCCTGTTTTTTCTTCTGTTCCGGAAACGTATGCTTCTTTCAGCAGGAAGAGTAAACCTATTTGTTGTTCTTCGGCAAATAGCCCCTTTCGGCGCTATTATTTTATTGATGGGAATGCACTATCGCCTGGATGGATTTCTATTGGAAAGACTTCGGCCGGACGGTGCTTTGCAAGCTGGTATTTATGCCACTGCTTACCGGCTGCTGGATGCCGCTAACATGATTGGTTACCTGACAGCCTCTTTCCTTGTTGCCTTTGTGGCCCGAAACAGGAATGACAAGCCTTTGTTGCGAAGCATTCTGCACTTATCGCTATCTGGTTTGCTGTCCGTTGCCATTGCGACAAGTTGGTTTGCACTTGTGTTTCCCACAACTATTCAGAAAGCCCTCTACCATACGGCTGACCCGCTCAACGACCGCGTTATTCAGCTTTGCCTGGCCGTGTTGCCAGCCTATTATCTTATTCAAGTTTATGGGTCAGCATTAACCGCGCTGGCTGAATTTGGTGTGTTCATCCGTATTCTGCTATCGGCCGTGGCCGTCAATATTGCTTTCAATTTTTTCCTCATTCCTTCCGATGGCGCCGTTGGTTGCTGCATAGCTGCTTTAATCAGTCATTACGGATGCGCTATCGCCTGTTATTTTGCAGCCACAAAAAGATTGGCGTTTCCCAGATCTGTAAAGCCCTGGGTATTTTTTGCCTGTGCAGCAGTCGGCTTATTGCTCCTGCTCTTTCTGCTGAAAACGACGGTCCACCGGGTTTGGATTATTTTAGCAGTTTCGGTCCTGTTACTGGTTATTATCGTTACGCAATTGAAATCTATTAAAACAATCGTTCGTTTACTTATTCAACAAGCACATGCCTGATATCATTGACGTTTTGGCAAGAAGATGGAAACTGATTTTAGCGTTAACAGTTACGGCAACCGTTCTGGCCCTTATCGTTTCCCTTCTTCGTCCAAAAGAATACCTCTCCACTGCCACCGCTTTGCCTGCTAACAGTGTAACGGCAGACAAAGCCAGGGTCTTTAACAATAACATTGAAGGGCTTTATTCAGAACTTGGTTCGCCGGATGAACTGGACCGCATAGAAGGCACGGCAAAACTGGATACAATCTTTCTGGCAGTTGCTTCCGACTTTGACCTACCTGCTCACTATGCAGTGAAGAATTCCCCTTATGCAATTTATAAAGCAGCATCCGTATTGAAGAAGAAAACAGATATCCGCCGCAGTGCCTACGGCGAATTAAAGATCAATGTTTGGGATAGCAGTGCTGCGCTGGCTGCGCAATTGGCCAATGCATTAATGCAAAAGTTAAATGATGTTCATCAACAGGCGCAGAATGTAAATAACGCAAGCGTGTTGCAAGCACTGGAGGATAGATTAAAAGCCAAACAAAAACTACTTGAATCGTTAGGAACAGAGGTTGGAAGTTACCGGGGCAATTCTTTTTCACTCAACCCCGGTGACCAATCGAATACCTACAAACCTGATACGGGTATTATAAACCCTGATGTACGTTTCAGCAGTGTTTATTCTCAGATAACGGTTTTGCAAAGCCAGGTAAAAGAATACCAGGAGATCATTGGCAGGTACGAACTGGCTGTAACCACGTCTCCGCAGGTATTGATCCCTGTTGAAAAGGCACGCCCTGCTATTGCGCCCGACAGACCGAAAGTTTTACAGACAACGTTGTTTGCATTCGGTGCTTCACTCCTTTTTTCGTTTTTGTTAGCCTTTTTTGCAGAAAGCCGCAAGCAGAAAGTATGACAGCCACCAGCCATAAAATAATGCTGGGAAGCGGAACCCTGTTATTGCTGCTGGCCACCGTGCTGGCAGCATGGCTGATGCAACCCTTTTGGTTGCTGCTGCCGGTGGGGGCGTTGGGCTTGTTCCTGTTGCTTCAACACCCGGCAGCACTTTTTTATGTCCTGCTCTTTTCCATTCCGTGGTCTGTTGAGTATAATTTTCCATCGGGGTTGGGTACCGATTTGCCGGATGAGCCGCTGATGTTGCTGACCAGCCTGGCAACAGTTGCCATGTTGCTATTTTACCGCAAGCAACTAACCATCCAAAAGCTTCATGCATTAGTTTTCGTTCTTTTAGTGCAAATAGCCTGGTTAGTTATGACTGTTGTTCTCTCTACCCACTTTATTTTATCAGCAAAATACCTGCTGGCAAAAAGCTGGTACCTGCTGGCCTTTTTTGTTGCGCCGCTTTTATTATGGCAGGAAGAAAAAATTTTAAAAAGATCGCTGGTTATTTTGTTTGGCTCCATGTTACTTGTCGTTGTTGTTACAATGGTGCGTCATGCCACAATGGGTTTTACGTTCAGCTCTATCAATGATGCACTGGCACCTTTTTTCCGTAACCACGTAAACTATTCTGCACTGCTGGTGTTTATGCTTCCTTTGCAGGTTCTTTTTTTGAAGCAGGCAAAGTCGAAATGGCTGCGATCCATGCTGCTGCTTTTATTTTTGGTTACACTTCCTGCCCTCTATTTTTCGTTTGCAAGGGGCGCCTGGCTTGCCCTGATCACCGGCGCAGGCGCTTATTGGCTGCTAAAAAAAAGATGGCTGTTGAAAAGCTTTGTACTTGTCATCTTTCTACTGATTGCCGTTGTTTTTTGGTTACGGCACAACAACCGTTATATTGAATTTGCGCATGACTACCAGACGACCATTTTCCACGAAAACTTTGGTGAGCATATAACGGCCACTTACCAGCTAAAAGACATGTCTACCGCTGAACGTTTTTACCGCTGGATTGCCGGGGTAAGAATGGTGGAAGACTCATGGCAAACCGGCTTTGGACCAAGCACCTTCTACCGGCATTACAAAGGTTATACAGTACCTGCCTTTAAAACCTGGGTTAGCCGGAACGAAGAGCAATCCACCGTTCACAACTATTTTCTTTTACTGCTGATTGAACAAGGTGCTGTAGGATTGATCCTGTTCCTGCTTTTGCTTGGCATGTTATTCTGGTATGCCCAAAAAATTTATCACCGCACTGCTGATGTCGTTTGGAAAGGAGGCGTAGCTACTATTGCAGCCATTCTTGTAATGCAATGCACTCTGAATTTTTTAAGTGACCTGATTGAAACCGATAAGGTGGGAAGTGTGTTCTTTCTGTGCATTGCTGCATTAATTATTGCAGACAAGGCAACACGAATCAGGAAGTACGAATGACACCAATTGAATCCTTACTTACAATGTATAATTCATGTCATCGGTGTAACAAAACCCATGTTTAAATTTTTCCTCTCACATTCAACGCATCTCTTAATCCATTGCCTAAAAGATTAAAAGAAAGCACCAGCAGCATAATGGCAAAACCCGGCGCAAAGGCCAGCATTGGATTTTGGGTGATGATGAAATTGTAGTTCTCCCGCATCATGGAGCCCCAGCTTGGTTGAGGTGGCTGCACACCAACACCTAAAAAGCTAAGCCCTGCTTCAATTACAATAGCTGACGCAAAATTGGAAGCCGCAATAACTAAAATAGGCCCGAAGATATTTGGTAAAATATGTTTAGCAATAATGCGAAAATGGGAAAAGCCGAGGACCTTTGCTGCTTCTACATATTGCAACTCTTTTGTGACCATTACCTGTCCGCGAACAAGACGGGCTACATTTACCCACATGGTTAAGCCAACGGCAATAAAAACCTGCCAGAAACCTTTGCCCAATAACAACGTAATAGCAAAAACAAGTAATAGCGTCGGTATGCTCCAGATGACATTAATCAGCCACATCACAATATTATCTACCCGTCCGCGGAAGTAACCCGCAATGGCGCCTAAAAAAATCCCGACGGAAAGAGAAATGATAACGGTAATCAATCCCACACTTAGGCTCACTCTTGTTCCGATAATCAACCGGCTCAAAATATCGCGGCCATACTTATCGGTGCCAACATAGAACGTTTTGGTGATGACAGGTTCTTCGGCTAAAGATGTCTTGGAGTATGAAATTCGTTCGGTGACGCCTTCATCAATGTATTTCTGGACTATGACGCTGTCGGCACTTTGTTGGAACGAGGTAATAGGAATGAATTCCACATTATCAGGCCTACCGGAGCTTAGTCGTTGAAAAAATCCTGTTTCAGGCCTTTTGTCTTTTTTCACCAGTAAAAACTGTCTTGTATAGCCCGGCTTTTCGCCGCCAATTTCCAAAATGATGCGGTTGGCAAAAGGGGAAGGGTCAGGCGAAAGAAAATAACCAAAGATGGCAATGAGAATAGCAATCGAGATCATCACCAAACCAATCATGGCACCGGTATTTTTTTTCAGACGCCGCCATGAAGCCTGCCAGAAAGAGGGTGATGGGTTCATAACAACAAATATAAGGCCTCACCCCAGCCCTCTCCAATGAAATTGGAGAGGGCTATCTCGTTCTCCTCCCCTTCCATTCATATTTTCCAAACTGGCTGAAGATGCCAACAAATACGGTGTAAAAAATATGCAGTGGCTGAATGAAAAAGAAATGACGCATCAGTTTTTGTTCATTGTAAAATTCTGCAACCGAGGAAACAAACGGCCACTCGATGATTGTTTTACTGAATAAGAAAGCAAAGAAATGGATCCAGTAAACAGGATTGAAAAAAGCAGCCACTAACAATACAAAAAACAGGGTGTTGAACAATAACACAAACGCTAGTACAAAGATGATCCGCACATCATCATACACCAACGTTTTGCTGGCCCAGCGTTTCCGCTGCATCAGGAAATCTTTCCAGGTTTTCATTGGCTCCGTTTCTACAATAGCGTCTTTACTTTTCAGGTAGTGAACTTTATCAGGGTGCGCTTTCCAGATCTTGTGCATCAGCAGCATGTCATCTCCGGTAGCTACTTTATCAATACCCGCAAAACCATTCACTTCTGCAAAAGCCTGTTTTGTATAAGCAAGGTTAGCACCATTGCACATGGTATGTTTGTTAGAAGAAACACTGGCCGCTGTTATTCCCTGTAGCGTTATAAAATCAAGTACCTGGAAAACTTCTAGCAACGAATGATCATGTGTAAACTTTACCGGCGCAGCGATAAAAGCGGCTTCTTTCTCCTGGTAAAAATTTGTCATCGTTTCCATCCATTTCTTGTTCACCCGGCAATCGGCGTCGGTAATGACAATAAGTTCTCCTTTTGCTTTCTGGATGCCTGTTGCAATCGCCATCTTTTTTGAAGAACCAGCGGCATCAGCATTAGGAAATATCATCTGCCAATGCTCCCCATCAAAATCCTTTGCAAGTGTTTCAGTATTATCTGTTGAATGATCATTAACAATGATGATTTCAAATAGCTCTTGCGGGTAGGTCTGATTCTTTAAATCTTCAATTAAAAAAGGAAGTGCTATTTCCTCATTGCGGGCGGCAATGATAACGGAAACAAAGACGGATGGCGTTGAAACTCCGGGTTGGTAAACAGGCAGCTTATTCCATTGATGGAAATAGAAAAAGATCAACAGGCCATAAAGAAGTAAAAAACCAAGCAGGAGGATGGTAAGCAACATTCGGTTCAAAACTAAACACATATTCCCTATCTGATATAGACTGTTCAAGCCAACTGTTTCCAGCAGGGATGGAAGATCCATCGCAGCCCTCAAAACTTTCACAACAAATAATTTGGAGAATCCACCGGGAGTTGTATTTTTAAGTAGTTGCATAAACAACTATATGGTTATAACTCATTTCAAGAAAGGCGAATTATACAGTTTCATCACCGGCAAGGCATCAACAGCCATTGCCCGCCGGCTGCAAAAAAAATTCAATGAAGCCGACATCACCGTCACTATAGAACAATGGAGTGTGTTGTACCACTTATGGAAAGCCGATGGCATGAGCCAGCAGGAATTGTGCAACGCTACTTTCCGCGACAAGCCAAGCATAACGCGACTGGTAGATAACCTGGAAAAGCTGGCGCTGGTGAAACGGGTTTCGGATGATAAGGACCGACGCATCAACAAGATCTTCCTCACCAAAAACGCATTGGTACTGGAAGAGCAAACAATGGTGCTGGCAGAAGAAACATTGAATGAGGCACTGGCCGGTGTACCACAGGAGCAGATTGAAATGTGTAAGGAAGTGCTGCAGAAGGTGTATGATAATTTGAGCGGGGGATGAAGAGGTTATTGAATGACTGTCTATCTATATACAT
>DASVSM010000520.1:0-2664 GCA_036388115.1 Flavisolibacter sp. | reverse complement strand
CTTTGGTGATTATATTGAGTCGGTAGTGGAAGGTGAAAAAGTTGGCAACAACAACATTGTAGTCCGGCGTTACAACGATGTAAAAGAGGTGCAGAACTGTCATATTCTTTACATTAACCGGCCTAACGCTGCAGACCTTGCAAAACAACTTTCCGATCGCTCCATACTGACTGTGGGCGAAGGGGAAGAATTTGCAAAATCAGGAGGCATGATCCGCTTTTACATGGACAACAATAAAATACGGCTGAAGGTGAATACCCGGTTTGCCAGGGCGGCCAATTTGCAAATCAGTTCCAAACTTCTGCGGGTGGCAGAGGTGATTGAGTAAGACAATGAAACAAAAAAGTACGCCCATACAAAAACGGCTTATCCGCATGATCATGCTTGTCTGCGGACTGGTGTTGTTAGTGACATGTGCGGCATTTTTTGCGTACGAATACATTACTTACCGTGAATTTACAAAGAGAGAATTAGCAACCCTGGGGCAGGTCACGGCTACCAACCTTACTTCATCGCTGGCTTTCGATACCAAAGAAGATGCGACGCACTTGCTGGAAGCATTAAAAGCCCAGAAAAACATTGTTGCCGCATGCGTATATGATAAAAACGGAAAGCTGTTTGCCAGTTATCCGGCAAACATCAGAAAAGAAGATGTCCCTGCCACTCTTCAAAACACCGGCTATTTCTTTAGTGGTAATTATTTGCAGGGATATAAACCCGTTATCCAGGGTAACGAACATTTGGGTACGCTATACCTGAAATCCAGCCTGGCTGGCGTGTACAGCCGGTTTATTTTATATGGCGCACTGGCACTTGTATTTGTCGTGCTGTCCTTTCTCTTTGCCTTCTTCCTCTCCCGGCGGCTGCAGGGCACCATCGTTAATCCCATACTTCAATTAGCCGATAAAGCAAAAATCGTATCGGAGCAAAAAGATTATTCCGTAAGAGCGGAAAAGAAAACTGATGACGAACTGGGCGTACTGACAGATGCCTTTAACCACATGCTCACGCAGATCCAGTTGCAGAACGCAGAGATCAATGCATTGAATGCAAACCTGGAAGAAAAGATTGCCCTTCGTACAACGGAATTGCAGGAAGCAAACGCCACGCTGACAGAACAAAATCATTTTATTGAAACCATTATTGATTCTTCGGTCGACCTGATTGCCGTGTTTGATACAAACCTGCACTTTGTTGTACTCAATAAAATAGCAGACGAAATTTTTCAGCATCCACGGCAGGACCTGATTGGCCGGCATGTGCTGGATGTTTTTCCGGGCCTGAAGGACTCAGCTTTTGTTGCCAACCTTCAAAAGAGTATGGCAGGGGAGTTTATTCATGACGAAACCTACAAATCACAGGTGTCGAGCAGGTACTTCGAAAACTTTTTCGTTCCTCTCAGCGATAAAAATGAGGTGGTGAACAGGGTGCTGGTTATTGGCCATGATATCACAACGATTCAACTGGCCAACGAAAAACTGAAACAGCTCAATACAGAACTGGAGAATTCAAACCGCGACCTCGAGCAGTTTGCCTACGTGGCATCACATGACCTGCAGGAACCTTTGCGGAAGATCAAGACCTTTTCGGAATTGAGTGAAAAAAATGTCCTGCATCCCGAAATATTAAAACGCTACCTGGGCAAGATCAGTTCATCGGCTACGCGAATGACAGACCTGATCAAAGCCGTTTTAAATTACAGCCGTCTTGGCCGGGAGGATGCAGAACAAACGGATGTTGATCTGAACGTGATCATTCAGCACATCATCACCGACCTTGAATTATCCATCGCTGAAAAGAAGGCGGTTATCCAATTGGAAAACCTGCCGGTAGTAAAAGCAATTCCGCTTCAAATGAGCCAGCTCTTTCTGAACCTGTTTACCAACTCCCTTAAATTTACCAAAGGCCAACCAGTGATCGCTGTTAAAGCTGGCCCTGCCAGGAAGGACGATCTGCCCGATGTAATGCTGCAAAACAAAACCGAATACATTAAAATCAACTTTAGCGATAACGGGATCGGCTTCGACCAGCAATATTCGGATAAGGCCTTTTCTATTTTTCAACGCCTGCATGCAACAGCCGAATATGGAGGCACCGGTATTGGTCTTGCCCTATGCAAAAAAATTGTAGAAAACCACAATGGTTTTATTACGGTAAAAAGCAAACCGGGCGAAGGCACCACCTTTTTCATTTACCTGCCTTACCACCACAAACTTCAACCGGCAACTGCGGTAACACCGGATATGCAGGCAGCCAGTGGAAAGCCCGCTGATGTGCATTAGAAGAATAACATTACGCAGTTACCTCTTCTCCATCGTAAGCCTGTTGCAAAGCCGGGAGGTCAATCTTCCGCATTTGCAGCATAGCCTGCATTGCCCTGCCGGCTTTCGCAGCGTCTTTGTCGGCCAGCAGCTTTGGCAAGCCAGATGGAATAATTTGCCAGGACAAGCCGAACTTATCTTTCAGCCATCCGCACATGGATTCTTTGCCACCGTCAGATGTCAGTTGTTCCCAGTAATAGTCTACTTCTTCCTGCGACTCGCAGTTCACCACGAATGAAACGGCTTCTGTAAACTGAAAATTAGGCCCGCCGTTAAGAAGGGTAAACTTCTGGCCAAACAGTTCGAGTGTGGCAGTTAGTACCTGTCCCTGCTGGCCAGGTAC
>DASVSM010000519.1:0-2247 GCA_036388115.1 Flavisolibacter sp. | reverse complement strand
GAAGAGGGCCGAAGGGTTAAAAACAACGTACGAATATTTCAAGTCGCTGCCGGCTGAAGAAGTAGCCAAAACTCCGAAAGAGTTTGCCAGCGTGAAATAGTAATCAATTTGCAACAGACAATTGGCAACAGGCAAGGATTTCGCTTTGCCTGTTGCCAATTTCTTTTTGTTTCATCCATGGCATCTTGCCCTTTGCCGATTGACTGTTGCTTAATAATCATACAAGAATATATTTGCAACCACAAAAAAGCTGAATGTACCAGGATCTTATTG
The DNA here is from genome assembly GCA_036388115.1 of Flavisolibacter sp. Lineage (GTDB taxonomy): Bacteria > Bacteroidota > Bacteroidia > Chitinophagales > Chitinophagaceae > Flavisolibacter. The sequence goes on along the minus strand of DASVSM010000519.1, from coordinate 1,974 downwards.
AGAAAAAGGAAAAACTAGCTGTTATTGGATTGGGCTACGTGGGGCTGCCCATTGCGCTTGAATTTGCCCGCAAGCTTTCGGTGATTGGATTTGACATCAGTGAAAGGCGGATTGAAATGATGCGCCAGGGCGTTGATCCGAGCAATGAACTGGATGCGGCTGCGTTTGATGGTTGCGACATTGAATTTACATCTTCACTTGATGTGCTGAAGCAGGCGAAGTACTTTGTGGTGGCGGTGCCAACACCAGTTGATGACCATAACGTGCCTGACCTGAAGCCGGTAAAAAAAGCCTCTGAAACAATTGGTAAGGTGATCAAGAAAGGTGATTATGTCATCTTCGAATCAACCGTTTATCCTGGCTGTACCGAGGAAGACTGCCTGCCGATCATTGAGAAATTATCGGGATTAAAACTAGGCATTGATTTCAAACTCGGTTACTCACCGGAAAGAATTAATCCAGGTGATAAAAAGCACACGCTTCGCACGGTAGTGAAAGTGGTTTCCGGTTGCGATGATGAATCGTTGGAAGAAATTGCAAAAACATACGAGCTGGTGGTTGATGCCGGCGTACACAGGGCTTCCTCCATTAAAGTTGCCGAAGCCGCCAAGATCATTGAAAACACGCAGCGTGATTTGAACATAGCATTGATGAACGAGCTTTCTATCATCTTCGACAAGATGAATATTAATACGTATGAAGTATTGGAAGCTGCAGGAACAAAATGGAATTTTTTGAAGTTTAGTCCGGGACTGGTTGGTGGTCACTGCATTGGCGTGGACCCTTACTATCTCACCTACAAAGCCAACGAACTAGGCTACAACTCCAGGGTTATACTGGCAGGCCGTTACACAAATGATAGCATGTCATTGTATGTGGCCCGCAAAGTGGTTCGTCATATTATTAGCCATGTAAGCGATGTGAAAAGCGCCAAGGTGCTGGTAATGGGAGCCACGTTCAAAGAAAACGTAAGTGACATCCGCAATTCCAAAGTGGCCGATGTGGTAAAAGAACTGAAAGAGTTTTATGTGAATGTAGATGTGGTAGATCCTCATGCCGATAGTGAAGAATTGCAGCATGAATATGGCTTTGGTCTTGCTGAAAAAACGGCCAATGATTATGATGCAGTGATTGTGACCGTTTGCCACGAACCTTACGCAGAGCTGGACGAAGCCTATTTTGCTTCCATCACAAAGCCACACGCCATGGTTGCCGACCTGAAAGGGACCTATCGCAATAAAATCACCAACAGAAACTACTGGAGCTTTTAAGATGCCTTTTATCAAAACACCCATTCCAGATTTATTGGTTTTTGAGCCGAAAGTGTTCGAAGACAACCGTGGTTATTTTTTTGAAGCCTACAACGAACAGGTATTTTTAAAAGAAGGCCTGCACCTGAAATTTGTACAGGATAACCAATCCCGTTCTTCTTATGGCGTCATCAGAGGCCTGCATTACCAGCTAAACCCTTATCAGCAAACAAAGCTGGTGAGAGTGTTGGAAGGCGCCATCATTGACGTAGCGGTGGATATCCGGAAGGGTTCTCCCACCTTTGGCCGGGCATTTACCATTGAACTATCGGCAACCAATAAAAAACAACTGTTGGTACCACCCGGATTTGCACATGGGTTTTCGGTTATCAGTGAAACGGCGATTGTTTTCTATAAATGCGACCAGTTTTATAACAAGGAGGCGGAGGGCGGCATTATCTACAGTGATCCGGCCCTGAATATCGACTGGCAGTTGCCATTTGAGAAAGTGCTGGTTTCCGAAAAAGATCAGCAACTGCCTGCTCTCTCCGGCTGCCGGAATAATTTTACTTATCCTTCTTAATGGCGCAAATAAAAAAAATACTGGTAACAGGCAGCAACGGTCAACTGGGCAGCGAATTGAAGGAGCTGGCTGCTGCCTATCCTTCCTTTGAATTTGTTTTTCTTACCCGCAGCGAACTGCCGTTGAACGATAACGAAACGA
>DASVSM010000518.1:0-5711 GCA_036388115.1 Flavisolibacter sp. | reverse complement strand
AAACAGCTAACGAGGAATTACAGAGCAGTAATGAAGAACTGCTTTCGGCCAACGAAGAACTGCAAAGCAGTAATGAAGAACTGCAGTCGTTGAATGAAGAGCTGCATACGCTTAATACGGAACACCAGTTGCGGATAAAAGAGCTCATTGAACTAAATGATGACCTCAACAATTATTTCCGCAGCACTGAAATAGCACAGGTATTTGTGGATTCCAGTCTGCGCATCCGCAAATTCAATCCGGCTGCCGTGCAGATGATCAACCTGATTGAAACGGATATCGGTCGCCCGATTGAGCATATTTCTACTAATATCAGGGAAGACAATCTTTACAAGGATATTCTGACTGTTCTGAAAGATGAAAAGATCAGAGAAAAGGAAGTGCAGTTATCCGATGGCCGTTGTTGCCTCATGCGCATTTTGCCATATCTGCGCCAGGACAAACAGGTGGATGGCGTCGTCATTTCGTTTGTGGATATTACCCATCTGAAGGAGATGGACAATATCATCAAAGGTGTGTTCAATGCATCATTGAATGCGATCATGGCATTCAGGGTTGTGCGCAAAGAGAAAGTGATCAGTGGCTTCCGGTTCACAACAGCAAACTATGCCACCGATAAGTTAATCGGCAGGCCGATACTGGAGTATAAAGAAGAACTGATAACAGATGCATTTCCGAACCTGTTAAGCAGAGTACAGTTGGCAGACCTTGTAAAAGTGGTGGAGGAAGGAAAGCCGCTGCAAACAGAGATCCTGCTGGAGGGTGCCGGCCGCACCGAATGGTATCACCTGACAGCTGCCAAAATGGGCGCCGAAGGCATGGTGATCACCTTGCAGAATATCCACGAGAAAAAAGAAGCGGAAGAGAAGTTCAGAAGGAATTACCACGAGCTGCTGAAAACAAAAGAGAACTATCGCAACCTCAATATTCAACTGGAAGAAAAAGTAAAAGAGCGAACGTTTGAGTTATCGCAAAGCGAAGAACGTTTTCGCCTGATTGCCAACGCTACCACCGATGCCATCTGGGATTGGGACCTGGTCAATAATGAAGTGTGGTGGAGCGATACGTTCTATAACCGGTTTGGATTTGACAAAGACGACAGCAACATTCACAATAGCAGTTTTTGGCTGGGCCGTTTGCATCCGGATGATAAGGCTACGGTCAATAAAACCCTGCAGGAAGCCATCAACACAGGGGCCAAAACATGGGTGGCACGTTTCCGTTTTCAAAAGGCAGATGGAACCTACGCGGTGATCATGGACCGCGGCACCGTACTGACGGATGCCCAGGGTACCCCTTACCGCATGGTAGGCGCCATGATGGACATGACCGAGGCTGAAAAATCAGCGCAATTACTCCAGGAAAAGAACACCGAACTGCAAAAGGCCATCGAAGAGTTCCGCTTTGTAACCGACTTTATGCCGCAGATGGTATGGTCAACCAAGCCTGACGGAAACCATGATTTTTATAACAAGGGATGGTTCGACTATACTGGTTTAACCTACGAAGAAACGAAAGACAAAGGCTGGTCGCTGGTACTCCATCCTGATGATTACGGCCGTGCCTGGAAACTATGGAAAGACTCGCTGGATACCGGTAAGCCGTATGAAATCGAATACCGCCTTCGTCGCTACGATGACGAATACCGGTGGTTTTTAGGCCGTGCATTGCCTCTGAGAAATGATAACGGAACCGTTGTAAAATGGTTTGGTACCTGCACCGATATTCATGACCAGAAAATGCTGTCGGATATACTGGAACAAAAGGTGCAGGAACGAACGGGAGAATTGCAGAAAATGAACCTGGAACTGGAAGCCAGCAATACGGAATTGCTGCAGTTTGCATCCGTGGCATCGCATGACCTGAAAGAGCCGCTTCGCAAAATTCACATGTTTGGCAATCTGATCAGGGATCGTTATCTGAATGACAAAGATGAAACGGCGAAAGAATACATGAACCGTATCATTGTTTCTTCTGCACGCATGACAAGGCTGATCAATGACCTGCTCAACTTCACCCGCCTATCCGTGAACAGCGAAATGGAAGTGACCGACCTGAACGTAGTAGTAGAAGAAGTGTTGAGTGATCTGGAAGTGGCAATAGAAGAAAAAAATGCAACCATCCATACGGACAAACTGCCAAAGATTGAAGCAATACCGGGACAGATACGGCAGGTGCTTCAAAACATCATCAGCAATGCACTGAAGTTTAGTAGGAAGGAGGTGAACCCGGTAGTTGCCATCAGGTCTGACATCATCAACCACTGTGCTTTTGATGGACAGGCTGCAGCCAATGGTGGCTATTGCCGCATTACCATCACGGATAATGGGATCGGCTTCGACAATCAGTATGCAGAGAAGATATTTACCATCTTCCAGCGGCTTCATCCCCGCGAGAAATATGACGGTACCGGAATTGGGCTGGCCATCACAAAAAAAATCGTTGAGCGGCATAACGGCCTGGTGGCAGCTACGGGTAAGGAAGGTGAAGGCACGCAGTTTGTGCTTGTACTACCGTTGCGCCGGCATGTTGCCGACTTAAGCTGATGAATCAGCAGTTGAGAGATGCGCTAAAAGCTGTTTGCCAATTAAAATAAATGTTATGACCAAGAAAGATTTCGAGATAAACGAAAACAAGGACATCGAAAAAGACAAGAAGATGGATGAGGATTGGAAGTCGCATCACACAACCGTCGACCGCTACCCTGAAGAGGCAAAAGGTATTGCTGAAACCGATGTAAAAAATGCTCATGCTTCAGGCGATGGAAGCTTTGGCCGTAATGACGGTAGCTTACCTGATGGTGAAGAAGATCAAGCCAACAATGCAACCGACAGTACCTATTGATTGTTACGCGGCTGGCAAAGCAATTGCCGGCGCTGCCGGTAAACCCAGCAATCCCTGCCGGTAGCGCAACAAGGACAACTCCTTCATTTTTGTTTCCAGCATAATATCCACTTCCTTCCCATAGGTGTTGATGGGCTCGTGCACCCAGTCGGAATGCGCTTCTTTTTTTGCATCAGGCACCTCGTATTCCCTTCTTGAACTGGAGAAGTGAAAGGTTGGCTTTACGGGCCATGTTTTGAAGGCTGTATAAAACGCCTCTTCTTCAGTTTGTCTGCCCGGATGCAGGCGATGATGAAAATAGTCGAATACAATAGGAATGCCGGTCATTTCATGCAAAGGCAAAAGCTCCTCCACGGTATAAAGCCCCGGTTTGTCGTCGTTCTCTATAGTGAGTCTTGCCTGCAGGCTTTTTGAAAGCCGTTTGAAATTTTGTGCAAAACGTTTCAGTGTTTCTGGCTTGTCTCCATAAGCGCCACCCACATGTATGTTGATCTTGTTGCGCGGCGATGCTTCAAGTCCCATCAGGTCAAATATCTCTGAATGGATCTCTAGATCTTTAATGGTATTCTCCAATGTGGCGCCGCTGCCGGCCACTTTGTTAAAGGGACCCGGATGACTGCTTATCCGCACCGGTACTCTGCCGCAGGCTTCCAGCACTTCCCTTATCTCCCGGTAATGTGGCATATCCGGAATTTTATATTCCGATGCCCACGGAAAAAGCTCCGATGTGACACGAAACACATGAACATCATTGGCTACGTTCCACTCTAAAATTTTTAAAAGTCCCTGTACGTTGCTAAGGGCCAGTTCTGAAGCATAAGCAATACCTTTTTCGCCAAAAGTTTTTTTGATCATGCCACGGTTGGTGGTGATGCCTTCTTCTCCCAGGGTGAGGTTAATGCAGGCGTATCCCAAATTCATCATGTTATAAAACCATTTTGAAGGGAAAAAGGTTCAATTATAAAGCCAGAAGAAGGAAAGCGGGTAGTTGTTAGTGAAATGCATTTGGTTGCCGGCAGGATTTATCTTGCACTTAAAAACATGTCAGCGACAACGCCATATAATCCGGAAACTTACTGGGACTCGGTAGCAAGGAGTATACAATCCAGGCAGGGCGTTAAAATTATTGCCGGCGACGATGAACCTTACTATCGTTATAAGAGGCGCCGGTTTTTGGAATTGCTTAGTAAAATTGATTTTTCCGGCAAAACAGTGTTAGAAGTCGGCTCCGGGCCCGGCGGTAATCTTGATTTTATCCATCGTAGCGGATGTAAAAAAATTACGGGAGTGGACATCTCGCAACAAATGATTTCGCTTTCGAAAGAGCTGCTTTCAGGCAAGAAGATCGACATTATAAAAATCAACGGAAAAGACCTTCCTTTCAATGATCAAACCTTCGACATTGTTTTTACATCAACCGTTCTTCAACACAATACGGACGAAAGTTTGTTGCAACCGCTCATCAAAGATATCTGCAGGGTTGCAAAAGAAGAAGTGCTCCTGTTTGAAAGAATCGAAAGCAAAATAACCGGTCACGAAACCAATCTTGGGAGGCCGGTCCGTTATTATGAGCAGCACTTGAACGCATATCATTTCACCTTGGTTAGCAAACAGGCACTGCCGATCCAGGCAAGTTATTTTGTTTGCGGCGCAATCAGGAAGATTTTCAACAAGAGCACCAGAAGGGAAGGAGAACGGCTTTCGAAACTTTCAATTGCATTGGAAAGGCTAACCCTCCCGCTTACTGATGTTTTAGACAAATTAATACCCAGCAATAGAGACCTGATGCTTTTAAAGTTTAAACGGATAAAATAGCTGTGCGGCCTTATTTTCTTCTTCATAATTATTGCTGTAATCAGCGTTTGTTAGCCGTTAGAATTGCTGACTTTTGTATGCAGCTACTGATGGTCGAAAGTTTAGTAAGAAGTGAAGTAGAATCCGCAGCCAACCTTATTATCTTCTCTTCACCGGGAAGCAAATGCAGCTAATAAGCGTAAACATTTTATCATACCACTAGGCCTATGAATAGACAAGTTAACTGAGGGCCGCATACACCAAGTATAACATTCCAACATAAGGCCGCCCTTTATGTCGAATATTTCAATTATTTTCGACATCAAATAAAACTCATGTCGCAGCCATAGACATGATACACGAGTGATCTCAGGAAAATTTTTGAATTTCGACATGACAAGCTATAATAGGAACCTGCCTTATAACGCCCTACCACCTTTACCGCCACTAGATATTGATCTAGAAACTCCTGAGATTTTAAAAATTCTTTCGAGGACGTCAAGGCAATTAGGAGAGCTGAGTGGTTTATGTGCATCAATACCGGATCCGCAAATTCTAATGAATACCATCGTCCTGCAGGAAAGCAGGGACAGCTCAGCTATTGAAAACATTGTCACTGCGCAGGATGAGCTTTATAAAGCTGCTGCTGAAATGGAAACAGCCAGTGATGCCGCAAAAGAAGTGTTGAGCTACAGGGAAGCTCTGTACGTGGGTATGAGCAGAATGCAGTCCCAGAAGAACCTTCTGCTGACAAATACGATCATTGAAATTGTTCAAACCATAAAACAAAATAATGCCGGCATTAGGACTACACCAGGAACGGCGTTAAAGAACGCTATCAATGGAGAAATTGTTTATACGCCTCCATGCTGTGAAGATGTGCTCCGGGAAAAACTAAGTGCTTTGGAACAATTTATCAATGATGATAGATTGTCAGAGCTTGACCCGTTGATTAAAATGGCACTTATCCACTATCAGTTTGAATCGATTCACCCCTTTTTAGATGGCAACGGACGAACAGGCAGAATTTTAAACGCTTTGTACCTGGTGCAACAGGGTTTGTTGCCACAACC
>DASVSM010000517.1:0-3944 GCA_036388115.1 Flavisolibacter sp. | reverse complement strand
CAGCCCCTTTTTTCACCGGCACATCAGCCCACCACCACCAGGGTGAAACGCCCATCTGCTTAGAAAGTTCCAACACGCCATAAGCCGTTCCTCTTCTGTCGCTTCCGGTAATCACCAGTGCTTGTTCAACACCGCTGTATGGAGCGTTTACCACCTGGATCTGATAGCCTTCCCATTTGGTCTTTAGCTTGTCAACGTTCAGCTTTTTTGTTTGTATCAATTGCTGAATGATCGCCGACTTGGCAATGCTGCCAATGATGATAATGTTTTTGGGGGCCTTCGAAGAAGTGATCGCAGGCTTCCTTCCGGTGATCATCTCAATATCCTTCCGGAAAAGTTCTACCACTATCTGTACCAGTGAATCATCTTTCTCATCAAAAACGATTGTCGCTGCCTCCGTTGACACAACCGGAAAAGCACCCGCTACTTTTTTGTTGGTTACAATGTTTTGTGCAGGCAGAGTTACATGTAAGCCGCAAAAGAATAGGAGACAGAGAAGAAGTTGTTTCATCATTGTTGCTTGATCAGGTTCAATGTTTTAAAAACCGATTGAATTACCGCCATCCACTGGCAGTACAACACCCGTTACGTACTTAGACGCATCCGTTGCGAGATAATAAGCTGCTTCACCAATGTCTTCGGGTTGACCCATTTTGCCCATCGGCGTCCGCGAAAAAACCTTTGCCTTTCGTTCCGGATCGCTGTTAAGGGCTGTTGCTGTCATGTCGCTGTAAATAAAGCCCGGCGCAATGGCGTTCACCCTGATCCCAAGTGGCGCTAATTCAACTGCCATTGCTCTTGTCATACCATCAATGGCGGTTTTGCTGGCGCTGTAGGCAATCACTTTCGGAAGCCCGTATTGTGCAGCCATGGAAGAGATATTGATGATGCTGCCACTGCCGGCATCTTTCATGCATTTCACCACTTCACGACTGATCGCAAATACCGCACAAACGTTGGTATTGATAATGCGTAAAAATTCTTCATCGGTCACTTCCGTGAATTCTTTTTTTTGATTGATGCCTGCATTGTTCACCAGGATATCAATTCTACCGTATTTGTCGATGATTGATTGTACCAGGCGGGGAATGGACGGCAGGTCGTTCAGGTCGCAGGACATTGGTTGGCATAAGTCGCCCAGGCTTTCTTTTGCCGCGTTTAACTTTTGTTCATCGCGACCAACAATAACAGTGGTGATGCCATTCTGTACAAACTTGGTGGCAATGGCAAGTCCAAGCCCCGATCCGCCACCAGTGACGATAGCTACTTTATTTGATGAATTGTTCATATTCCTTTTTAATTATTCTAAGCCGCTTTTATGCATTTTGTTTTTTATGAACCAGAGGCCAGTGGTACTATTAAACGTCCGTTGCGTCGCACAGCGTGTACGTTTAATAATTCTATTCAACAGGTGTCTTCTAATGCAGTTTGGTTTTTCGTTTCGTCACCGTAAACCCACCCCAAATTCTCATAGTACAATCATTTCCTAAACTCGCCCCTCCGAGGAGGGGATGTGTTCGAAAGTACAACCGGCTTCAGGGTGTTCATCTCCTCTCTGGAGGGCGGCAGAATGATATCATAAAGAACACTTCGAAAGGGGTGAGTTCACAACGGACGCACTAAAAAATGCTACTGCCTAAGTCCTTTCAAACAACAGGACTGCAACACATCCGTTTAACCATTTCCCGGTGCAAATGGAAACCGCAAACCCTTGTAATATTCCAATGTCTTGTCAGGCTTTTCATATTGTATCGGTACCGGCATCTTTGAAAATGTTTGAAAGTAAAGCAGGCAGGCATTCCGCCACCACACCGCTTCTTTCAGTTGAATGTTCAATAGCATCTGCACCTGCTGAAAACGTTCTTCATCAACCAGCTCTTTTACACTATTCCATTGCTGCTGCATCACCTTCACAGAATCCACGCCTGCATTGTAACGATAGCACAGTTCTTCCCATAAATTCCGCCCCGACTTCATTTTATACGTCCATGGCACATGATGAAACCAAAGCAAATAATCTTCGGCAGTAGTGGCTGCCGTCTCCCAGTCCTTTCTTACTTCTGCCGCATATTGCGATAGCGCATTGCTGCCTGTTGCCGTGCGGTCAAAACCAATTCCCAGGGAGTCGGCTCGATGATAATAAACCGGGTTCCAATCTGCTCTGCCGGCATTGGCCACCCAGGGCGCGGGACCATAATGATGTCCTGTTCCCATAAGGTGATGAAGGCCCAATGGTGTCATGTAATTCACCAGCGTTTGGTGCGACGACAGCATCGTCTTTTTTATCGTTCCAGCCAATGTTTTGTTATTGCTGAATGTTTGCCTGATCCACTCATCGGCTATTTGTTCAGACGAGAGATTATGGTCCCAGGCCAATCGACCGAATGCATACCAATTGGCCTGGCCAAACGGATGGCCTGTCCAGTTCCTGTCATTACCAATGTTAGCTACGCCGGCAATACCGGTGTGATTATAATTATGTAGGCTCCCATCAATCACTTTCGCCACCGTAGATCCCTGCCCTTTTTGCCAGGTATCAGCGTCCAGCACTTCTTTAAACATGGGTGCTTCGTACACAAGGTTTGTTGCCTGTCCAAGATATTCCTGCGTAATCTGGAACTCCATCATCAGTGGCGTTTGCGGCATGGCTCCAAAAAGAGGCGAGAAGGGCTCCCTCGGCTGAAAATCAATCGGGCCGTTCTTTACCTGCATCAGCACATTCTTCCGGAACTTTCCATCTAACGGTTTGAATTCGTTGTAAGCCTGTTTAAAGCGGTCTTCCGGTGTTTCGTTGGTGTATACAAATGCACGCCACATCACAAGACCGTTATGCGGTGCCAGGGCATCGGCCAGCATGTTTGCACCATCAGCATGCGTTCTTCCATAATTCTGCGGACCCGGTTGTCCTTCCGAATTTGCCTTCACTAAAAAGCCGCCAAAGTCGGGAATAAGCGAATAGATCTCGTCCGCCTTTTCTTTCCACCACCGGCGCACAGAATCGTTCAGCGGATCGGCGGTTTTTAAGCCGCTCAGTTCTATTGGTGCGCTAAAACGGGCAGTGAGATAAACCCGAATATTGTAAGGACGAAATACATCGGCCAGCGCTTTTACTTTTTGCAGATAATCTTTGGTGAGAACAAGTGCATTCGCATTTACATTAGTCAACACAGTGCCATTGATACCGATGGACGCATTGGCTCGTGCATAATCAATATAACGCTGGTCAATATAACCAGGTAATGTGTGCCAGTTCCAAATGGAGATGCCAGCATAGCCTCGTTCCACATGACGATTTAAATTATCCCAGTGATTTAGATTACGGGTCTGGATTTTAGGAACGGAAGTGATGTTGAGATTTTGAATGGAGCCATGTGTTTGAAGAAGGCGAAGGAAATGGAAAACCCCGTATAAAATGCCCGATCCGTAGTTCGCTTCAATTGCAATGATGTTTTTGTCTTTTAACCGAAGAGTCCTAATTGAAAATCCTTCCTTACCAAGATTATGATTTTCGGGGTGTGGCAACTGACAGGCATTTGGATTGATGCAAACAACCAATGTGTTAGTGGTAATTGTGCTTGTCTCATTTATCTTTTTACCAAGCAAACCCTGCAGTCCGTTCAGCAGTTCTTTTTTAGCAACTAACTGTGTTGGAGAAGAACCTGAAAAGTAAACAGATTTAATTCTATCTCTGTATTGCTGCAGCAAAGCGGCATCATTTACTTTGTCATACCGCAGCCATAGCCGGTAGCCATCTTCCGCATGAAGAAAAATAATCTGTAGCAGAAATAAAAAGACCAGTAGTATTCGTTTCATACAGCAACTAAGACGATAATTTATACTCCCTTTTTCAAAGAAGATTTTCGAATGATCAATTCAGAACGAACAATGATAGTATTGGTTTGATGAATATCACTGATGCCCTTCAGATGATTGATCAGGTTGCG
>DASVSM010000516.1:0-2448 GCA_036388115.1 Flavisolibacter sp. | reverse complement strand
CCCTGAATGTTAAAACCTCCGGGGCGATAACCATCGTCTTGATGCAATAAAGTTTTGTATTTTAGGCCAAACTGCAGGCCATGGACGAGAAGGAACAGATACAAAAACTGCAAGATGAGCTGGACCGATTGGCAGCTCAGTTATCGGCGCAACAAACAGAAGTCTGGCGGCTTCGGCAGCAGTTGCAGCAATTAAATCCGGCTGCAGTAACGCAAACAACAAAGGAGCCATCAACGTTTTCACTTAATGCGCTGCGCTCTTCTTCTCTGGAAAACCTCATCGGTCTCCGGTTGATCCATCTCAGTGGTATCGTGGTGTTGGTCACAGGCCTGTCGTTAGGCGTGAAATATGCCATTGATCAGAATCTCATTTCAGAAGGAATGCGCATCGTTGCTGCTTACGGGGCAGGGATTGTATTGTTCCTTCTTTCATTCCGGCTAAAAAAAGCGTATGCCGGTTTTAGTGCCATTCTTTTCAGCGGGGCGATGGCATCGCTCTATTTTACCACCTATGGAGCTTGCGTATATTATCATTTTCTTTCGGTGACTACGGCTTTTGCCATCATGATTGCGCTAACCATTTTCACGGCGTACCAGGCACTCCTTTACAACCGGCAGGAGATTGCTTTATTGGGATTGGTGGGTGCTTATGGAATTCCTTTTCTCATTAGTCCAAACCGCGGACAGGCAGAACTACTGTTTTTGTATATGACTATCACCAATGCCGGCGTTCTTTTTCTTTCCATTAAAAAGCCATGGTCCCTTGTGGGGAGATCGGCACAGGCCATTAGCTGGCTGATTTTTATTGGCTGGGCAGCCTTGCAAAATGATCCAGGATTGAAAAGTTATGGGCTTATTTACATGCTCCTGTTCTTTGCCCTGTTTTTTGTAAATGCCATTGCTGCAAAACTCTTCCGCAAGGAAGAACTCTCACTTAACAGCGCCTATCAACTGTTAACAAATAACATTGCTTTTTACCTGGCAGCTTTGTACGTTTTTGGTTACTCGTTTGTCAATTCAACTGTTGCGCTCATCAGCCTTTTGTTCTCGCTGTTTGCGGCGGCGCAGATGCTGCTCTTTTTTTATTGGAAAGAAAAGACCGCCACCCGCCTGCTTGCTTATTATGCGCTTTTGCTGTTTGTGGTTTTTATTGGTTTTCAGTGGAAGGGAATCACGGTAACGTTATTATGGCTTCTTACTGCCGTTGTGATATTTATTGCCGGCGCAAGGCTAAAATCCATTCCGGCACGTATGGCGGGCATTGCCTTAATGGGTTTTACGTTATTGAAGCTGGTGGTACTTGACAGTCTTACTTTTTCCACTTTACAGAAAGTGATCGCTTATCTTGTTTTGGGCGTGCTTTTGCTGTTGGTATCTTTCTTTTATCAAAAATTCCGGCAGCAGTTGTTTGAGGGGCCTCCACAAGCGGCCTTTCCAACCCCTCCCAGGGAGGGGCTTTCTAACACACAGGAGCCAGCTTAGGCGAGTAGCTTTTCTTTTCAGTTTCTTTTTTAGTGCAAGGGGGTTTCACGCGAAGAGGCAAGGAAAGTTCGTTGTGTACTTCGTGGTTTCTTCGTGTTCTTCGTGCTCCAGAAAAGCTCAATAGAATTACAAAGCGTACACGCTGTGCGACGCAACGACAGCCAGATAGCAGCACTGGCCTCTGGGCCATAAAAGAAAAAAGACCCAATCAACAGAATGATTGAGTCAAATACTGTATCGTGCACAAGCCAGTGTCTGTGTGTTAGCAAGTCCCTCCGCGGGAGGGATTTAGGGAGGCCCTTACTGAGCCAGCGAAATCCTCACCTGCACGCCTGCCCTCGTATTGGTTACCGGTGCAGTTGTAGCAATCTTTGGTATAATACGGTTCTGCTCGAAATAGAATTTCAGGTTGATACGATTGTTCACCACGTAGTCTATACTTGGCGCAATGCGAACCACTTTCTGACCGGATGTTCCAAAGGCCGTATTCTGATCCAGCTTGCTGTTGGCAGTGGCATCATCACGCATACTAAAATCCATGCGGATCGTGACATCGTTGTCCAGCGGTTTTGCATTTTTCCCGATTCTCAATTTGCTTAAGAAAGGCAAACCTTTTCTTCTCCAGTCGGCACCAAATGTTATCTCCGTTGAACGGTTTTCCGCCAGTTGGTAGTCTACCAGGCTTAAACTCAACGTCCTTGTTTTGCGGTATTCAAACCTTGCAGACAACTGGTTGGTGAAGGTCATATCACCGGCGATCAAGGGGCTGAATTGTTCGCTGATCGTTACATTCGGCACCAGGTAATAAGGAACATAGTTTTTGTTGGTATCAATGAATGACGGATAACCTACACGGAACGGATCCTGGAACAACAGCGCCGTGGTAAAGCTGTTCATGCTTAACGTACTGCTGTAACCATGGCGCAAGGTGAAGTTGGTAAATATCTTATCCATGCCCGGCAAACGT
>DASVSM010000515.1:0-3579 GCA_036388115.1 Flavisolibacter sp. | reverse complement strand
AGCAGTTCGATAACCTAACACAGATTTGGCTGTACGGCGACCATTACAAATGGAGAGCCATGCGCACCAATGGTATAGATGAAAGTTATTGCACCGGGACCAAACCTGATTTTGAAAAGTTTCAAAAATGGGCAGAGACGGTTCCTTACACCTTACGCAATCCCTTGTACCATTGGACACACCTGGAACTGCAACGCTACTTTGATGTGACCAAGATACTAGATGGCGATTCAGCAAAAAAGATTTATGAGGAATGCTCTGAGAAGCTACAAACGCCTGAATATTCTGTTCGTAATCTCCTGCGCAAAATGAACGTAAAGGTTGTCTGCACAACAGATGACCCAATTGATAATCTGGCACATCATCAACGGATAAAAGACGACGGCTTCGAAATAAAAATACTTCCTGCCTATCGCCCCGATAAAGCAATGAACGTAGATGATGCGGTCTCTTTCAACGCTTATCTTTCCAAATTAGAAGCAACAAGCAATCGTAGCATCGTGTCCTTCACAGATTACCTTGATGCCTTAAAATCACGTCATGATTTTTTTGCATCAATGGGTTGTTCTGTTTCTGACCATGGTCTGGAACAGATCTATGCCGAGGAATATACTGAAGCTGATATCGAAAATACGTTTAATAAAATCCGTTCCGGTAACAACTTATCGAGAGAAGAGAACCTGAAATTCAAGTCTGCCATGCTCGAAATCTTTGCGGTTTGGGACTGGGAAAAAGGCTGGGTGCAGCAGTATCATCTGGGCGCATTACGCAACAATAATTCCCGTATGATGAAGCAACTTGGTGCCGACACTGGTTGGGATAGCATTGGTGATTTTTCGCAGGGAAGAGCCATCGCCAAATTCCTCGACAGGCTGGACACCAACAACCAGTTGGCCAAAACAATTCTTTACAATCTGAATCCTGCCGACAACGAACTTATGGCAACCATGATCGGTAATTTCAACGATGGCTCGTCACCGGGAAAGATTCAATGGGGCAGTGGCTGGTGGTTTCTCGATCAGAAGGACGGCATGGTCAAACAGATCAACGCTCTTTCCAACATGGGCTTACTAAGCCGTTTTGTTGGAATGCTCACGGATTCAAGAAGCTTCCTTTCTTTCCCGCGCCACGAATATTTCCGTCGTATCCTTTGTAATCTATTCGGGAATGAAATTGAGGCTGGTGAGTTGCCAAATGATATTGCGTGGACAGGGAAAATAATACAGGATATTTGCTACCACAACGCCAGCAATTATTTCAACTGGCAGGAAGCAGATGAAAAAGTTGCTGCCAAAGCCATTGTATAGAAAACACCAATTACACCAAAGAGAGCACGAATGAAAAACATGAACTGTACGAATTAGCAGGCCAGTAAATGTCACTCCAAAAACAGTTACGATGTATTCAATTCGTGTAATTCGTGTCAAAAGTTCGTGTCATTGGAAAACATACTAAAACCACTTAATAAATTAAACTGAAGAACAATTATGTCTAAGAAAGTTGTCACACTTGGCGAAATTATGCTGCGCTTATCAACCCCCGATTTCAAAAGGTTTGTACAGGCCGATACATTTGATATTACATACGGCGGCGGCGAAGCCAACGTTTCAGCCGCGCTTTGCAACTACGGCTTGAACGGGACCTTTGTAACCAAAGTCCCGAACAACGCTATCGGTCAGTCGGCCATTAACCATTTGCGCCGTTACGGTGTGGATACGCAGTACATTGCAAGAGGTGGCGACAGGCTCGGGATCTATTTCCTGGAAACAGGTGCTTCCATGAGAGCTTCACAAGTGATCTACGACCGTGCCGGTGCTTCCATTGCCGATGTGGATGCATCTGAATTTGATTTTGATAAAATTTTTGAAGGCGCTGATTGGTTTCATACAACCGGCATTACGCCTGCTTTAAGCGATAAAGCTGCAGCGCTGACCGAAGCTGCCTTAAAAGCGGCCAAAGCAAAAGGCATCACCACCAGCATTGACCTGAACTATCGCAAAAAATTATGGAGCAAAGAAAAGGCAAGAGAAGTGATGACCAGGCTTTGCCAGTATGTCGATGTTTGTATCGGTAACGAAGAAGATGCCGACACGACTTTAGGCTTCAAGGCAGCAAACACCGATGTAACAAAAGGTGAGCTGAACCTCGAAGGTTTCAAAGACGTTTTCCAGCAAATGAAAGCCAAGTTTGGTTTCAAATACATTGCCTCATCACTTCGCGAAAGCCACAGTGCAAGTGATAATGGCTGGAGTGCTTTGGTGTATGACGGCACTGAATTTTATCACACACGTCAGTACGAAGTGCGCATTGTTGACCGTGTGGGAAGTGGTGATTCTTTTGCCAGTGGTTTTATTTATGGTTTGGTAACAGGCATGTCACTGCAGGATTCAGCAGAATTTGGTGTAGCCGCAAGTGCATTGAAACACACCATCCCGGGTGATTTAAACCACGCTACCCTGGGCGAAGTAAAAGACCTGATGAAAGGCGACGCATCGGGACGTGTGCAGCGGTAATCCCCTGTCCCCCTAACGGGGAGACTTAGGCTGGTGATGCTTTTTCTTTTATAAATAGTTCTTTATAACAATGTTTTTTATGAGCCAGGGTGTGGTGCTGCTATGAAGCGTCTGTTCCGCCAGCTGGCGGACTCTTGTACGCTTTGTAATTCTATTCAACATTGTCTTTGAACGGAATAGGTGGGATCTACTGGATAATGAGAAATATCAACGAAGCTGAATGGATTCTTTAAAAGCCCAAAGGGCTGATAGGAGGGTAGCTCCGGGTGTAAACCCGGAGAAAACGAAGACCCAATGGACCGTCAACCCCGAAGGGGTGACATAGGCTGATTAATGACAAAGGATCTGTCACCCCTTCGGGGTTTGGTTAAAAGCCACTTTGTTTTTTCCACCCGTTGACACCGGTGGCTATATCAATGACAGCCCTTCGGGCTTAGGAAAAGATAAAACCAGGTTGCAAGCCCCGCATGAAGCCAGATGATAGCAGAACGGAACCCCGAACGGAGCGTCGCAACGATGTTTCATAGCAGCACAAAAGTTCGTTAACAATAAACGTATCAAAAATGATCATTGACACCATTCAAAATGCCTCCAAATATTTCAGCGTTCATCCCTTGTTCGCACGGGCGTTCAACTACATCAACAACACCGATCTTGCATCAACAGAAGTGGGCAAATATGAAATAGAAGGTGACAATCTAAAAGCCATCATCTCCAGTAAAAATGGAATGACAGCGGAAGAATCCGTAGCCAAGTTTGAATGCCACAACAAGCATATCGACATCCAGGTTTGCATCAGTGGTAAAGAACAAATCGGCTGGAAGCCGAGAGAAGATTGTACATCACCTAAGGGCGACTACAATCCCGAAAAAGATGTACAGTTTTATAACGATCAGCCGGATATGTTTTTCGGCTTAACGAACGGTCAATTCGCCATCTTCTTTCCCGAAGATGTGCATGCACCCATGATCGGTGATGCCGAAATAAAAAAGCTGGTTATCAAAGTAAAAATCTAATGTAAGGACACGCCGGTGGCGTGTCCTTACCCAAACAATCATCAACATGG
>DASVSM010000514.1:0-6708 GCA_036388115.1 Flavisolibacter sp. | reverse complement strand
TCACAGAAATTAAAGGCTTTTATGGCGGGCAGTGGATCAACTATTTGTTGATTGCCGGGGTTACTGTATTTGGTTTCTTATTAACGAAGCTGACGGCGCTTCGTGTAATGGCTTTTTCATTAAGCGGTTCCCTGATCTTTTTCCTCCTTTCCAACTTTGCTGTTTGGGCAGGTGGCGGTGGCTTTGGCCGCCCAAAAACAGTTGACGGCTTACTAATGTGTTATTACGATGGCCTTGCCTTCCTGCGGGACTATGGTTTAGTGAAAGGTTTCTACGGAAACCTGTTTATTGGTGATTTGTTCTTCTGCACTATTTTGTTTGGGAGTTTTTACCTGATCAACAAAGCTTTGCTGCAGCGAAAGACGCAACTGGCCTAAAAATTATAGACCCCGCATTTGCGGGGTTTTTTTATAGCAATAAGTTGTCTGCGTCCATTTCATACCCTTCATCAACTAAAAGGTCTTTTCCATCTGCAGCCGTGGTAGCCAATACGTCGCACCGGTTATTAAAGGGGTTGTTCGCATGCCCTTTCACCCAAACAAATTTTATGGTATGTTGCTTGTACAGGTTGTAAAAGCGGACCCACAGATCCTTGTTCTTTTTGCCTTTTGCAAAGTTGGTAGCCAGCCATTTGTTCAGCCATCCTTCATTTAATGCTTTTACAATGTATTGGCTGTCGGTATAAACCGTAATGTTCAGTCCCGGCTTTTTTAAGGCTTCCAGTGCGGCAATCACCCCCATTAGTTCCATACGGTTATTGGTGGTTCTGCGGTAGCCGGCAGAAAGTTCCTTTCGCTTGTCGCCGTACAGGAGAATAGCGCCGTAACCGCCGGGGCCGGGGTTACCACGGGAAGAGCCGTCTGTATAAATTGTAATGCCGGTGCTCATTTCGTAGGGTTAAAATCAAACCGGCGCACCTGTTTGCAATGCGGGTTGACAAAAAGATTGTCGATGGCAACCACATCAAGGTCGGAAGTATACGCTATTGGCAAATGAAGCGTGGCAGCAAAGAACTGGGCTTCCTTTTCTGTGGGCTTGGTAGTAGGTATGGTAACCCTGTTTTTTGTTGTTCTTTCAATTCCCTTTTTGATCATTTCAGAGCAATACATCTGGTCATCCGTTTTTAAATTGAAGGTCGAATCGAATACTACTTCTTTGTCTTTCCACGTTTCAACCAAGGCTCGTAGCTGACTGATCTCCTCCTGCTTCAGGTCATACCTATAAATTCCGAATCCAAAATTTTTCCGGGGGTTGGAAAAGTTTTTTAGCGAGTCAACCCGGAGTTTTTTGGTTGGGTTGTCATCACTGGGCACAATGTGATAAACAAGTGGGTAGCCATCCCGAAAAAAGACAAGCCCTGCATGTGAAAATGATTGGTCATTACGGCAAAAGCTTTTTACCAACTGGCTCGAAAACTCCTGCCCGTTTCGCAGCACCAGATCACCTTCTTTCACCAGCACCTCTGCTTCTTTGATCAGGTTATATGCAGAGTCGTATGGACTGCCTACAACAGGAACAAAAGCCGGTTGCTTGTCTCTGAATGTACAGCACAAGGCCACAACACAAATGATGAAAGCGAACAGAAACTTAGTAGCCATATCGTCAAAATTAAAAAGCTAACCCGCAATTGGGTTAGCTTTTCGTAGAAAGAACGTTAAACCTTATTGTGCATTGAATTCGAACTTGTCGATTCCAATGGCGTTTCCGTGTGCGGTTGCTCCGGAGCCGGCATCGGAAACATAGTCCCGACAGGCAACGCGTCTTTTCAATACTGTATTTGGAAGACCTGCGATGGTAACTTCATACTGTGTCCATGTTGCGGGGTAGCCTGTAGACGTAAAGCCAGCGTTTACAGTGCCTAGCAGGGTTGTAAACTTTCCTCTGGAAGTAGAATCAAATCCAACATCCGCCGTATTATCAGTCGGGTTAAATCTTACTTCAAGGCGGTCCTTGAACGGTGTTTGTGCAATTGTTCTTGTGTAGAAAGAGACTTTGTCTCCATTCCTCATCTCCATCTCTGGTGTAATCATCCAGCTGCTGATAGTGCCGCCAACAGTTGCCCCCGTTGCCAGGAAGCCGGCGAAAATATACTCATCAGGGGAAGATTTGTGTGAGAAGGCCGGAAAGCCATCAAAAGTGATTCCGGTTTTTCCCGATACTGCCTGGTAAATGCCTTGTTGCCATGTGGCAGCACCTTGCGGACGACTATTATTATTAAACACCCATCCTTTTTTGTAAAGGTTGGCTACGGTATCAAATTCTTCTACAAACGATCTTGATTGAGGGGTGACCGGAGCCACGTAATCTTTCTGGCAACCATTTACCAGTGCAAAGATTCCGGTTAATCCTGCAATAAGAAAGGAAAAGGAAAATCTATTTCTCATACTGACTTTATTTGATATGAAAGGATGCCTGCGCAGACATGGGTTTTTGGCGCCCTTGCCGGTAAACAAATCTATTTTTTACTGATGTAAGCTACACTGTCAACGCCAATGCCGTTACCTGCCCCGTTTGTTCCTGCTCCATGAAGAAAATAGCGAAAGGCAAAGCGGCTGCGAATGGGTTTGTTCAGCCCGAAAACAGTCGCTTCGAAGCGTGTCCAGGTACCCGGATAAGCGGTTGGTAAAGGGCTATTCGGCAAATGTGCATCTTCGGTTGGATTAATTTCCAGCAACACTGTTTTGAAATTGCCGGCATCGTCGGCCGTTCCTACGTTCAGGTCATCTCCTGACTCATTCATACAAACCTGCATACGGGCACCGTAATCTGTGTTTGGTGTAACGCCAGTTTCAACATTTGAGCGGGTATAGAAGATAATCCTGTCGCCATTTTGCATGGTTAGCGATGGCGAGATAAGCCAGTTGCTGATAATACCATTGTTGGTACCGGAGGTAGATAGATAGTCTGCATAGGCAGCTCCCTGATTGGTTCCCCTGGAAGAATAAGCACTCATGGTAGGTGTGCCTGGCGCCTGCGCCCAGGTACTGGGGCCGATGGGTTCGCTGCGATTGATCCAGCGCCAGCCACGGTTAAACGCAGTTTGCATCGTATCAAATTGTTCTACAAGCGACTGATCAGGAACAGGAGGAGGCGCCGCTAAATATTCGTCGTTGCGGCAAGATTGTAATGTTGCAAATCCCACACAAAACAGAAAAAGCGAGAGAGATCCTTTTCTCATAGTATTCAGTTAGAGTTGTGAAAATAGGGAAAAATAGCAATTGGATAACAAGAACCAGGAACTCTGCAGTCAGAAATCAAACCCTCTGCATCATGCAGGCAGCTTTCACCTGCTTCACACCTGGAAAACCCCTGTTTTAAACTCCGCTAAAAAAGGCTGATGGTTTGCCGCAGCAAGACCTTCTGAGATCACCTTTCGAGTATCCACCGGATCAATAATCTCATCTACCCATAACCTTGCCGCGGCATAATATGGGGAGGTTTGTTTTTCGTACCGGCCCTTGATCTCATTAAGCAAACGCGATTCCTCTTCCGGTGTAATGATCTGGCCCTTGCTTTTCAGGGCCGCTACCTGAATTTGCAACAACGTTTTGGCTGCCTGTTCGCCGCCCATTACGGCGATTTTTGCTGTAGGCCATGCATAGATAAACCGCGGATCGTACGCCTTGCCGCACATAGCATAGTTGCCGGCGCCATAACTGTTGCCAATAATGATGGTAATCTTGGGCACAACAGAATTTGCCACTGCGTTTACCAATTTTGCACCGTCTTTAATGATGCCTGCATGTTCGCTGCGGCTGCCTACCATAAAACCGGTCACATCCTGCAAAAACACCAGGGGAATTTTTTTCTGGTTGCAATTCATAATAAAGCGGGCTGCCTTGTCGGCACTGTCATTGTAGATCACGCCGCCCATTTGCATTTCGCCTTTTTTGCTTTTCACGATCTTCCGCTGGTTGGCCACAATGCCCACGGCCCAGCCATCTATCCTGGCATAACCGCACACAATGGTCTTTCCGTAATCCTGTTTGTATTGTTCAAATTGGGAAGCATCTACAATGCGTTCAATAATATCGACCATATCATAAGGCTTCGACCCTTCAACGGGAAAAATGCTGTAAAGTTCATTGGGGTCTTTTGCCGGATCTTTTGGTTCAACGCGGTCAAAGCCTGCCTTGCCTTTTTCACCCAGTTTGTCAAAGATTCTCTTTACCTGGTCGAGGCATTCCTCTTCTGTTTTGAATTTGTAATCTGCAATGCCGGAGATCTCCGTGTGTGTAACAGCACCTCCTAAGGTTTCAATGTCTATGTCTTCACCAATGGCTGCTTTCACCAGGTAAGGCCCGGCTAAAAAGATTGAGCCCTGGTCTTCTACCATCAATGTTTCATCACTCATAATGGGCAGGTAAGCACCGCCGGCTACACAGGCACCCATCACCGCCGCAATCTGCACAATGCCACGGGCACTCATTTGTGCATTATTATAAAAAATGCGTCCGAAATGTTCTTTGTCGGGAAAGATCTCATCCTGCATCGGCAGAAACACACCGGCGCTATCAACTAAATAAATAATAGGAAGATTGTTTTGCAACGAAATTTCCTGCAGGCGCAGATTCTTTTTACCTGTGATCGGGAACCATGCGCCAGCCTTAACCGTTTGGTCGTTGGCCACAATGACACATTGCCGGCCGCTGACATAGCCAACACCGGCAACCGTTCCGCCAGCCGGACAGCCGCCCTGTTCTTCATACATTTCCCAGCCGGCAAAAGCGCCGATCTCTATAAACGCCGAATCTTTGTCAATGAGGTAAGCAATGCGTTGGCGGGGAGTGAGTTTTCCTCTTTCTGCCTGTTTGGCCTGGGCTTTTTTACCACCACCTTCAAAAATTTTCTCCAAACGGCTATTTACCTCCTGTACCAAAGCCTCCATTCTGGTGCTTTTCGTCTCTTCGTTAGCAATCATGTGTTCAAAGATAAAAGACAGTGCTCTAGCAATTAAAAAATTTGCCTGCTAAATAGGCTTCATTAATTTTACAGGATGCCCTTAACAGTAGCAACCGCATCGGTGGCGCAGGTTGTAAAAAAAGAAACAGCATTTCTGCACCAGGAAGTTGAACAGCTTTTACTTCCAAAATTAAATGCGATAAAGTCACCCGAAGATTATGCCGCAATCCTTCAAACTTTCTATGCTTTTTTTCACCCGGTGGAAGAAGCCATCCAGGCGCAGATATCGCCTGCTATCTTACCCGATATGGCAAAAAGACGAACGGCTTTGTTGATTGTAGATGACCTGGCGTTTTTAGAAATGAATATCGGTCCGCTGCCGTGCAAAGCCCTACCGCAAATTACCGATACTGCACAGGCCTTTGGTGCTATGTATGTACTGGAAGGTTCTACTCTTGGAGGACGGATGATTTCCAAAATGCTGGCAAAAAACCCGGCGCTTTCGCTTCCGCCTGTTGCCCTGAATTTTTTTAACGGCTATAAAGAAGAAACCGGGAAAATGTGGACTGCTTTTGTTGACGTTCTAAACAAGCAAAAGGATACGGACACGATCGTACACTCGGCCAATCAAACATTTTATTATCTAAAGAACTGGATGCAAGAGACAGTGTGTTATGAGTCAAAAAATTAATGCAGATGCAGAGTTTTGTGGCCGTGTTCCGTTACATCAAACCAATTTAATTCAGCCTCACGGAGTATTGCTGGTGGTAGACGTAACCAACCACTGCATTTTGCAGGCAAGCGAAAACGCCGAAATCGTTTTTGGTCTTCCGGTGAAAGAATTGGTGTCAGTAAACTTAATTGACCTCCTGTCGGGCAATGACCGGGAAAACCTGTTGTCATTGCTGGCGGCCAACAACACAGGAAAGCTTCCTTTTTCGTTTCACATTCAACAAAAAAGTTATCTCTCTTACCTGCATCAAAAACAAGAATTTTATATTCTTGAAATCGATATCAGCAGAAGAGATAAAGCCGATGAGTCCTTCGTCTCGGTTTATCAGAACATCAGGTATATCATGGCCGCTATGGAAGCAGCTGCTACCACCGAAGAAACCTGCCGGATAGTTGCTAAAAAACTGAAAAAACTCTCGGGCTTTGATAAAGTCATGATCTACCGGTTTGACGAGGCCTGGAACGGCGATGTGATTGCCGAAGAAAAGGAAGATGGCATGGAAGGTTATCTCGGCTTAAAGTTTCCTGCGTCAGACATTCCGAAACAGGCAAGGGAGCTTTACAAGAAAACACCCTATCGCCTGATTCCCTCTGTGGATTATGAACCAGTGAAATTATATCCGGTCCTGAATCCAAAGACAAATGCGTTCACTGACCTTTCCGATAGTAATCTTCGCAGCGTGGCCGGCGTGCACCTGGAGTATCTGCGCAACATGAACGTAACAGCCTCCATGAGCACCCGTATTTTAAAAGACGGGCAATTGTGGGGGCTGATTGCCTGCCATCACCGTACAGCCAATTATCTTTCCTTCGAAATGTGCGCAGTGTTTGAATTGATGTCAGATATGATCACGGCAAAGATCGGTGCTGTACAAAGCGCAGACCTCCTGGCTTACAACGCTTCCAAACAGCAAAAGCTGCAGGAGCTGATGCAGTTGCTCTATGGCTATGATGGGTCGGCTGCTTACATCGAAACATTGTTTACCCTTCTGGAAGCCGATGGCTTGTCAATTGTTTTTGACAAACATGTTGAATCAATTGGAAACACACCAACCAATATGGAAATTGAAGACC
>DASVSM010000513.1:0-4020 GCA_036388115.1 Flavisolibacter sp. | reverse complement strand
AGCTTTTAATGATAGCTGATCGAAATCTTTTTAAATAAGAAGCAGTCTTTTCATCTGCCGTAGCAGCAGTCTGGGCATGTAGCGATGTAAGGTTAATGCTGACATATGCCATGAGAATGATGAAGAGTTTCGCTTGACGCATAATTATCATTACACTTAAAGATTATGAATGATGGTTTGCTTGAGATGCTAAAGCTTTTGTTTAAAAAACAAGATGCTTGTTTAAGAAAGGAAGCACCCGGGTATAAAAACGGCCATCCTCTGTCCAGGTAATATTCCAGGGATCGCCACGATACTCTTCGGCTTCATGTTCAATACCAAGATCTTCAAGTTTGCGGCTGAATTGCGAGTTGGCATATACATGAGCTGGAGTGGGATCAAAGCGTCCCCAATCAAAAGCAAGACCCCTCATGGTACGAAGGTTTGGTGCGGCTTCATACAATGTTTCTTCCAACAGAAATTCTCTTTTCCCCTTCTTGGTATTTTCGCTGTGCAGCCTTGGTGTACCATTGTTCATTTCCATGAAGAAATCGCAATAAAAAGGAGGACGTTTCGGGTTAGGCAGAAAAGCCTGGCAGATACTTACAAATATTGACGAACGGCCACCGCCTACCTCACTGATTGTTTTTGCCCCGTACACTTTCTTCCAGTCAACATCTACAAAGGAGATGGGCACAGTTCCGGACCCGGTAGCTACCGGATGCATGGCATAGGATACACTGAAGATGTCGGGATAAAGCATGGCAAACTTCAAGGCTCCCCGACCACCCCAGAAATCACCTGCCACCGCACGACTATCACGATGCTTGATCGTTCGAAACTTGCTGTCAATAAATGGCACTATTTCCTGCACTGTATAGTCAATCCATCGGCCGCTTACGGGGGAATTTTCAAACAAGCTGCCTGCTGTTGGAGACGTATAATCAGCTACTACGACAATAAGCTCTTTAATGACATTATTTGCAAAGCCTCTTTCCAGAAGTGTAACAATCCTACCATCGTCAAACATTTTTTCCGGGCTCCAGTAAGTGTTGTGCAAGAAATATAAAACAGGATATGATTTACCGGAAGTAGCATAACCACGCGGCAAGTAAATCTTAATGCTTCGGTGTGGATCAATGCCAATAAGATTATCAAGAAGGATTGTAGATGTAAATTTCTCCGTAACAAGCGTTCCTTGTTGTGAACTGCTTTCGACATTAGCTGGTTTGGTTACCCCTTTGTTTTGTATTGGCGAAGAAGGCTGCTTTACCGGCACTTTAGTTTGTGCAGACACATAACTGGCAGTTGCCAAAATAAATGCCGGCAGCAAAATGAAAAAACGGCTTTGTTTCATCTCAGTAAATTGATTGTGAAAATGGCTTTAGACTTAAAGCTGTCTGATTGTTTTCAAGGCCAAAGTACTTCTGATGTTTTTTCTGTGAAAAATTGATTGACAAGCTGCACATTATTGTTTATCAAATACAGTTTTTTATTGACAGGGGAGAATCCTATGGGAATATTAATGACTGGATGAAAAAGTATAATCACTTTCGGCCGCATAGTTCCTTGAATGAAATGACGCCACAAGAATTTACTGAAAAGCAGGAAGGCCAGGACCACAAAAGACGATCCCTGCCGGGAGCATCTCTTCATGAAACTATGTATTTTCCATCGGAGGAATCGCTATCAGCTGCATCAGAAAATACATAGCTTCATGAAGAGAGTATAAACCCTTCTCACAGCCCAAAATCCCAACTTAGAATGCTCCGATATTTGGGAGGACGTCATAGGCTTTAGTCCATAATCTTTTGCCCTTCTCTTGTCTAGGCAAAGACACTTAATTTTATATGTCGCGAACAATACAGATCGTTTTGAAACTATAACTGTTGGAGACAATTAAGCCAATTCCCTCAAAACACCTAGAACTGGCCTCGTAAATGGTGCTGTGCGTTGTCGCCCTGAGCTTGCCGGAGGGTTGAGGCGTGGGCTTGTAGGAGTCAACCGTCCGCCAACTGGCGGATCAGCCTGACAAACTTTTATGTATGAGACGACTTGTAGTAAAAAATAAGGATAGTTTGATAGTAACTGCTAACCAGGACGGGGAGAAATTTAGAGTCTCGCTGGGAATGTGTCTAGCAGAGGCGTTAACTTATGAGCGATGTAATAAGCTCCCTGAGACATCTCCCGAAAAGGAAAACCCTCATCAAACTAAAGCCTGATAAGGGTTTCAAATTTTACTTGTGCCCAGGACTGGATTCGAACCAGCACGCCGTTTCCAGCACCACCACCTCAAGGTGGCTTGTCTACCAATTTCAACACCTGGGCGGAGTGTTATAAGTTTAAGAGTTCAACGTTTAAAATCTCATATTGCCTGAAGGAAACCAACCTTAAACTTCTAAACCTTTAAATTTTCAACTTCTCCCAAAGGGCTGCAAATGTATTTTATTTTTTTAAAACAATACGAAAAGTTGTGCCTTTTCCAATCTCCGAATGTTTGACCGTTAAGGAACCTTTGTGGTATTGGTCAATGATCCGCTTAGACAAACTGAGACCAAGCCCCCACCCTCTTTTCTTTGTGGTAAATCCGGGCTTAAATACCCTGGCAATGTTTTGCCGGCTAATGCCCTTACCCGTGTCGGCAACATCAATCACAATGGCTTCCCCGCTTTGATTAATGGTTACCGTAATCTTACCTTTTCCTTCCATGGCATCGAGTGCATTCTTCAATAGGTTTTCGATCACCCAGTCAAACAGCGGCGCTGAAATTTTTGCCTGAATTATTTCTTCCTGTGTATTGATGGCAAAGGAAACACGTCCGCCCGCCCGTTTCTGCACATAGTCTACCATATGCTTTACCTGTGCCACTACATCGCGGTCATCGAGTTGCGGTGTACTGCCGATCTTTCCAAAGCGATCCGATACAAGCCGCAAACGGCTCACGTCTTTTTCGATCTCGTAAACAAAATCTTCTTTGCTGTGCGTTTCTTTCAAAATTTCCACCCATCCTTCCAGTGACGAAACGGGTGTGCCCAACTGGTGGGCCGTTTCTTTTGCCATGCCTGCCCATACACCATTCTGCGTGGAGCGGAAAGACGTGCGGATTGCCTGGATAGTAATGAAAATAAAAAGGCCCACAACCAATAATTGCACAAGCGGATAATAGCGCACTTCCTTCAGCAGTCGGGATTCGCCATAATAATAGCGGTTGCGCTGTGTGGAATCCAGGGGGTTTGTCCATTCAACAGTAAGCTTTGCAGAACGGAATTCGTCAAGCTGATCAAGCAGGTAGGTATTTTTGTTGGGGTCTTTTAAGCGATCGCTATTGCTCCACCCTTCTTCCACTTCGGTTGAATCCAGGTTGACCCATTGCATGATGCTGTCCTTTTCGGTAGCCTCAATAATGGGAATTTTATTTTGCGTTGTAATAATGGAAGGCAACCGGATATCCTGGTTAGCCGGATTTAATAATGCTTTTCCTGCTTCGATCCACAGTTCTACTTTTTCCCTTTCGTCCCGTTCAATTTTATTGGCCAGGTAAGACGAATACCACACCGTGCCACTCACGATCAGGATGGCAATCAATGCTAACAGGGTACGCCAGTTCAAAACTTGCTGAAACATGAGCGGAAGATAACCACGAAGTGCGAAGTTAGAAATACCAATCGCTGAAATCAGCGGCTCCTCTCGATGCACTTCCTAATTCCAACTTCATACTTGTTTTCGCTTCCCTTATTTTTGGCAAAACCTACTATTACTTGAGCTACCCAACTGTTGCGATTGTTATTTTAAATTGGAATGGGAAACATCACCTGCAACAGTTTCTGCCATCAGTCATTCAGTCAACCTATCCCAATCTTCGCTTCATTGTTGCGGACAATGCATCTACCGACGATTCAATTTCATTTATGGAAGAGAATTTCCCGCAGGTTGAGCTGCTTTTTCTTAAAGAAAATTATGGCTTTGCAAAAGGATACAATGAAGCCTTAAAGCAGGTAGAAGCAGATTATTTTGTTTTACTGAATTCGGATGTGGAAGTCA
>DASVSM010000512.1:0-2484 GCA_036388115.1 Flavisolibacter sp. | reverse complement strand
TAGAAGAATTAGCTGTACCGCCACCACGGATTTGCACACCGTCAATAACATACAAAGGCTCCGTGTTACCATTAATTGTACTAATGCCACGGATGTTGACAGAGATGCCACCGCCCGGCTGACCTGAGTTTTGTGTGATGTACACACCTGGCGCCCTTCCCTGAAGTGCCTGTTCCAAGGTTGTGTTCACCGTCTTTTCAATTTCTTTAACTCCAACTGAAGTTTGAGCAGTAGTAAGGTTAGCCCGTCGTGCCCGCCCATAACCTACTACCACTACATCGGTTAATGTACCTGACGTGCCTGCCAGTGAAACAGAAACAGTGCTACCTGTTCCAATGGCAACCTCCTGAGATTGCATACCAACATAGGAAACAACGAGTGTTCTCCCATTTGGCGGTACACTAATGGAAAACCTGCCGGAATCGCTCGTTGTTGTTGCTACGCTTGTTCCCTTGACGGTAACCGTAGCTCCAACAAGCGGCACTTGCCTTTCATCCGTAATTGTTCCTGTAATTTTTCTGTCTTGAGCAAAAGAGACTGTTGTGAAGAGTGCACACAGCAGCATAAGAAGTGACACTCGCAGAATTGCGCATTTTCTCATATAGCTTGCATATTTGTTTCAAATTTATTGTTATTGATTGGTATACTTTTGATACTATTTTAACCAATGGGTGTATTTTTTTGTATTTTTTGTACCTCCAACCAGAATATTTTCCTTGCAAACCTAATCCCAGCAAGGATTTTAGGCATCTTTTACGCTGCGCAACCGATTGTGGTATTTTCTTAACGGGATTTGCGTACATTTAAAACACGAACTGCTAGTCTACTATGAAAGAACAACTTCTGCGGGAGATAACTCCACTTACACAAAGCGATTGTTTTACAATGTTTTCGAGAGTCAAGTCAGACTTTGACTTTCCCTTGCATTGCCATGAAGAATTTGAACTGAACTTTATTCAGAATGCAAAAAGTGCCAAGAGAGTCATTGGCGACCATATAGAGGAAATAGACGACTGGGAACTGGTTTTGGTTGGCCCTAACCTGCAGCATGGATGGTTTACACATAAATGCAAAAGCACTGAAATAACCGAAGTAACCATTCAGTTTCACCGCGACCTGTTTGATGAAAAATTCCTCCACCGTAATCAACTGAGTTTTATCCGGAACATGTTTGAACGTTCGTTGCGGGGCATTTTGTTTTCAGACGAAGTCACCCGGAGTATTTCATCCCGGCTGATTAATCTCCGCGCAAAACACGGGTTCGACTCTGTATTGGAATTGCTCTCTATTTTACATGATCTGTCAATATCCCGTAACATGCGAACCTTGTCGGACATGTCATTCTCCTCCAACGAGAGCATCTCTTACAATAGTCGTCGCGTTGAAAGAGTAATGGCCTACCTGAATAACAACTTCGATAAGGACATCTCACTGGCAGAAGCAGCAAAGCTGGCCGCCATGACCGAAGTTGCGTTCAGCCGCTTTTTTAAGGTCAGGACAGGCAAAACATTCATTGATACGCTGAATGAGATCAGGCTGGGAAATGCGTCGCGCATGTTGATCGATACGACGCAGTCCATTGGAGAAATTGCATACCGCTGCGGGTTTAACAACCTCTCCAACTTCAACCGGATCTTTAAAAAGAAAAAAGAGTGTACGCCAAAAGAATTCAGGGAAGAATACAATGCATCTGGCGTCAGAACCTTCGTTTGATCGCGTTTTTTACCTTTCAAAAATGTGTCTAACCAAAGCTTCTGCTGATGCCCAGTTCCAATCCCCTTAACTCAGCCAGGCCGCGTAATCTGCCAATGGCACTGTAGCCAGGATAGGTTTTCTTTTTCAGGTCATCCAGCATCTGGTGGCCATGATCCGGCCGCATAGGAATAGAGACGTTCCTTCTGCGCATGGTCAGCACCAGCTCTTTCACAACAGCATACATATCGGTATCACCGGCAAGGTGGTCGGCTTCGTAAAAGTTTCCTTCTTCATCTCTTTTTGTATTGCGGAGGTGAAGAAAGTGAATATGATCACCTAACCGTTGCACCATGCCTGCCAAATCGTTGTCTGCTCTTGCTCCATAAGAACCTGTACAAAAACACAAGCCATTGGCAGGAGATGTAACAGCAGCTAATAATTCTTTTGCATCCTGCTCAGTGCTTACAATGCGTGGCAAACCCAGGATGGGATAAGGCGGATCATCGGGGTGAATAGCCATCTTCAGCCCCACTTCTGCTGCTACAGGAACTACTTGCTGAAGAAAATAGAAAAGATGCTCTTTGAGCTTTGTTGCATCGATGCTTTCGTAGGTTTTTAAAGCGGTAAGAATTTGTTCCTCTGTAAATCGTTCTTCGCTTCCCGGCAAACCAAGCAATGTATTCCGATAGAGGGTTTCCTTTTGCTCATCGGTCATTTTCTTAAAACGCATGCTTGCTTTGGCTACCTGCTCTTCTGTATATTCTTTTTCAGCGCCGGGGCGCTTTAAAA
>DASVSM010000511.1:0-1764 GCA_036388115.1 Flavisolibacter sp. | reverse complement strand
GCAAATGAACCGCCTGTTCACCAATTTGCTGACGAATGCTGTTGATGCCTGTTCGGAAGCAAGGCAATGTTTTGTGACCATCAATGAGCAACGGCTGACAGAAAGCATTGTTGTATCGGTTGCCGATAACGGAGAAGGAATTCCGGCAGAGATGCAATCAAAAATCTTTACGCCCAACTTTACTACCAAAACGTCCGGAACTGGTTTAGGACTCGCTATGTGCAAGAGCATTGTTGAACAAGCCGGTGGCACTATCTGGTTTGAAACACGGGAAGGAGAGGGAACAACGTTTTATGTAAGGTTGCCGCTGATCAACAGGGCAATTGACAATATGCAATAAGTAATGCAGCAACACCAGATGATGCAGCTTTGCCGGTTATTGATTGCTTATCGTATGTCTATTCCTTTGATTCGTCTTCTTTCACGAAGGAATGTTTCGAATTCTGTTAAGCTGTAGGAACTTAAATTTCGTGATGCAGGCAGTCCTCCTTTCTGTGCTACCAGGGTGCCGTATTTTACATAATGAAATTCCTCCAGCGAGTGCGCATCGGGATTAATGGAAAGCATCAAACCTTTGTCCATTGCATAGTTTACCCACCGCCAGTCCATATCTAAGCGACTGGGCGACGCATTGATCTCAATAACAACATCGTGTGCAGCACAGGCATCAATAATTTTTTTATGATCGACAGGGTAGCCCTTTCTTTTTGTTAGTAAACGGCCTGTCATGTGCCCAAGGATGGTAGTGTATGGATTGGTAATAGCACCCATGAGCCGCATCATTGCCTTTTCTTCATCCATATCAAGGTTACTGTGGATTGACGTGATTACAAGGTCAAAAGTTTTCAGCACGTTATTGTCATAATCTAGCGTGCCATCGCCAAGGATGTCGCACTCAATGCTTTTGAAGATTTTAAACGGGTGTAGCTTCTTGTTTAATTCATCAATGTATTTGTGTTGTTCAACTATGCGTTCCTCTTTTAACCCGCCTGCATAGTAAGCCGATTTTGAATGATCAGAAATTACCAGGTACTCAAATCCAAGCCGGATTAATTCTTCCGCCATTTGTTCAATGGTGTAAGCTCCGTCGCTCCAGTTGCTATGTGAATGTATGAGCCCTTTGATGCTGGATGTTTCAACAATGTTGTCAATGGTTTCCTGCCTGGCTTTTTCAAGAATAGATTTGTGTTCACGTAAATAGGGTGGGATAAAAGGAAGACCAGTGCCTTTAAAAATTTCTTCTTCATTTTGTCCTTCACTGTCTTTCGAAACTGATTTCCATGCCGCTAAAAATTCTTCGCTGCTGCTGGTTTCCAGTAATCTTTTTGCAAACGCTTTTTCATTTGTAAGATGGAAGTGAAGGGGGAGAAAATTTTCTGCACACAATATCAACATATCGTCGGATTCGGAAGAAAGTTGTACTTGCTCGTGAAGAAGGTATGACTTCAATTCACTTTTTGTGGCAGTCGTTACCCATTCCAATTTGCTTATTACTTCCAGTTGTCTTCTGAATTCTCCGGTGATGGCCGTTTTACTTACAGAAAATTTTTGTTCAAGTTTTTCTTGTAGTGCCAACGCAAAGTCTTCTACCTGCTTGTATAAAAACAATCCTTCATTGCTGCGTACAAAGTCAATTGATTCTAAAATCTTCTGTTGCGTCTTTTCACCAAAGCCTTTTTTTTGCGCAATACGGTTATCACGGCAGGCCTCTTCCAATGCTTCAATGGTAGCGATGTCCATCTCCTTCCAAATGGTATTGATCTT
>DASVSM010000510.1:0-2480 GCA_036388115.1 Flavisolibacter sp. | reverse complement strand
GCGTTTGTCTTTGCATCAATTACCCTAACTCCTGTTGCTTTTCCTTTTCGATCGTCATAGATCACTGATTCCACCACGGCACCAGTACAAAGTGTAAGATGGCCGGTTTTTTGCGCCCAGGGCAAGGTAGAGGAATTGCTGCTGAAGTAACCACCAAAAGGACAACCTCTTTGACACAAGGTGCGGTTCTGGCACTTTGCCCTGCCCTGCTCCAGGTGAACGGGCTGCGGTTGCGTTATATGGGCACAACGGCCATAAATAACGTGGCGGCCCTTATAGTTTTTAGCTACCACATCTTTAAAATACGTTTCCACGCAGTTTAAATCAAGAGGTGGTAAAAAATCACCGTCGGGCAGTTCTGCCAAACCGTCTTTATTGCCTGAGATACCGGCAAATTTTTCAACATAAGTGTACCACGGTGCTATGTCCTTGTAACGTATCGGCCAGTCAACGGCAAAGCCATCACGCAGCGGGCCTTCAAAGTCAAAGTCGCTCCAGCGTTGCGTTTGACGGGCCCATAACAGTGATTTGCCGCCCACCTGGTAGCCCCGTATCCAGTCGAACGGCTTTTCCTGCACATACGGATGCTCATTGTCCTTCACAAAAAAATGTGCGGCATCTTCTTTAAATGCATAGCAACGGCTTACTACAGGATTAGCTGCCTGAACATCGGCCGGTATTTGTCCCCGGTGTTCAAATTCCCACGGCAACATGTTGGTTGTTGGGTAATGTTTGTTATGCGTAACCTCCCGCCCTCTTTCCAGCACCAGTGTTTTTAATCCTTTTTCCGTAAACTCCTTTGCCGCCCAACCACCACTGATTCCAGAGCCGATGATGATTGCATCAAATGTATTGTTAGCCATAAATCATTAAAGTTTACGCAATTTTCTTAGCCGGTACACATCCATGGTAACGGCCAGGCACCAGCTCGTATGGCTGAACTTTCGTTAAGTAATATTTTGAGGAGGTATACGCCTGTATGGTTAGCTTTTTTGTGGTTTCGTAAAAGAATGCCAGGTCCTTAGGTATGCCCTTTTTGCCTTCCAGCTCATTCAACAACGCTTGCCTTTGCAAAGGCGTACAATCAATAAATGAGCTGTCAAAATCCTTTTTTGCTTTTGCCTGGAAAGCTTTCAGTCCGGCCAGAAATTTCTGCTGCGCCTGTTTCTCGTAGCAGTCATCCACCATCATCAGCGTAAACAGGTGTGCCGACAGATCTTTTGCACCCGGCGTTTCCGTTGCCGGTATAATTGTGTCGCAAAGTTCTGCCAGAAGATTTTCCTCGCTGCCGTTTACACTGATTTGTTTCAGGAGGATAGATGCTTTTGTTTTCTCGTGCAGGCACGATGGAAGCAAAATGATGCCCCCGGTAACGTAAACAAGTTGTTTCAGTAGTGTCCGTCTTTGCATAATGTTTGATTTCCTTTTCAGGCCGTATTCGATACTCACCTCTAGACCGCTTAAATATATTGCTTTTCCTGGCTTAACAATGGTGTTAAAAGAGTTGGTTAATTTACTCTCAAACTTTTATGTTTGCCATTGTTGCCTGGTGTTGCTATTTAGCCATTGCCAATTTTACAAATCGACAGCCTTTGCCACAGTCATCCGTTTTGCCTTCCTGTCGAAGGAAGCCCTTTGTTCACCAGAACCAGATTTTCGCCTTTGATGGAGAGATCATAACCCGGGAGTACTTTGTTCACGGTTTCGAAGAACTGTTTTGCACAGCCTTCTTTCATGGTATCGTGCAGCTCGATAATGATCATTTTGGTTTTGGAAAGCCAGGGTTCAAAATTTTGCGAGAAAAGCTCCTTCTCACTTGATTCGATATCCAGTTTCAATACATCGATGAATTCAATGTCATGCTTCTTCATTAGTGCAGGAATGGAAACAGCGTTCACATTCCAGTTATAGTCGTTTTCCTCCACCACCATGGCCCATTTTCCAATATCAAATTTGTCCCACACTTTTAACCTGGCTTCCCTGTGCCACAGACCACTGTTTTCGCAGTGTACGTTCTCATAGTTACTGACGTTTTTTTGAAGCTGTTGAAAATTCTCTTTGTCCGGCTCAATACAAATGACTTTCGCCGCGGGAAAACGATTTTTTATCAATACGGTAAACAAGCCAATGTTTGCTCCACCATCGATCACAACACGTGGTGCGTCACCAAACTCAATATCATATTCCCTGTACAAAAAAACCTGGTGAAAAGCCAGTGTATCCGAAGTGCCTTTTCGCAGCGAAACCGGATACCGGATGGACGGAACCTCCAGGCGGTTGATACGGTTGAACAGTAACTGCACGAAGAGCCGCGTACCACTCCACGGACCCATGTGTTGCAGCAGTTTGACATAGGTGCCAATGGTTTTTTGTATGCTCTTCGAATTGAGGTTTTGAGTTGCATATTGCTGCCGGACAAGCTGATGATTTGTCTCATCGGAAAAGCTTTTTGCAGTCAGATCGGTCATAAGCAAAGTTTT
>DASVSM010000509.1:0-3674 GCA_036388115.1 Flavisolibacter sp. | reverse complement strand
ATGTAATAACCCAGCTTATCGGCAGGGATCATATCATCCAATGCATCGTACAAGGGACGCAGATACGGATCGATCTTTTCCTTCAGGTCACCGGGCAGAAAACCAAGGCTTTCACCGGCTTCTACGGCAGGGCGGGTTAAGATGATCTTCTTTACCGCTTTGTTCTTTAAGGCCCGTACCGCCATAGCAACCGCCGTATAGGTTTTACCCGTACCGGCAGGGCCAATGGCAAATACAATGTCATTTTTTTCGGCGGCTGTTACCAATCGTTTCTGATTAGCCGTACGGGCACGCACTGTTTTACCATTTGGACCAAAAACCAGAATATCATTTGGATTTCGTTCCACGAAGTTGTCAATGGTTTCCGCATCGTCGCCGCCAAGGATCTGTTCAAAATAATTTTCGCTCATGTGTCCATTTCTTTGAAGGTATTGCACAATGAGATCGATCTTTTCCCTCGCTCCATCCACTTGTTCGGGAGCTCCGCTCAGCTTCAGTTGAGTACCACGGGAAAGGATCTTTAATAAAGGGAATTTCTTTTTCAGAATGTCCAGTTTACCGTTATTAACGCCAAAGAACTCGATAGGGTTAACGGTTTCAAGGTTGATGATTGTTTCTCTCAATTTAGGTTATAATTTGATTTTACAATGCCGGTATGGCCGGGTTATAAAACTGCTTTTTTGACAAGTTTTTCTATGCTACAAGTTATAACATCTGATGTTAAGGAATTGCAGTTACTTGTACACAGTTGTTAATTAAAAAATAATGCCATTTGGTTGGAAGTCGTGCTGTAGAATTTGAGACATAGGAGTAAGTTGTGTAAATGTTTAGTTGGTTGATTTACCGGAAGGATTAATTGTAGGTACTTAGCTGCAGTAATACAATCATACTTCTCTTGCACCGCACTTTTGTATGTTTTGTATTCTATCGAACAGTGATTTAATATTCTAACTCCAGGCTCCTGAATCCTGTCTTCTCAGTAAACATTTCCTATTTTCAACCTTTAACTCTTGTCACTATGAGAAAAATATGTCTGCTGTTTTTTCTTTTCTTTTTTACAAAATCTTTTTCACAGGAATTAAGTTATTATCTGCCCGACAGTGTGCAGTATAACCCATCCATTCCAAAGCCGAAAGACATCATTTATCACAACGTAGGCGAATACCATGTTACACACGACCGGCTGGTAAATTACATGCAGGCATTAGCCAAAGCTGCGCCTGACAGAATTAAGCTCGAAAACATTGGTTTTACCTACGAAGGAAGGCCGCAGGTTATTTTATTAATAACGTCTCCAAAAAACCATCAAAGCCTGGAACAAATCCGCCAGCAACATGTGCAGTTAACCGATCCTTCCAAATCGGCGTCGCTAAGCACGGATAACATGCCGGTGGTTTTATACATCGGCCATTCCATTCATGGCAATGAGTCAAGTGGTGCGAATGCCTCTTTGCTCAGTGCTTATTACCTGGCAGCAGCACAGGGAAGGCAGATCGATGACCTGTTGAATAATGCAGTTATTCTTTTCGATCCTTCTTTCAATCCTGATGGCTTGCAACGTTTTTCCACATGGGTGAACCAGCATCGGAGCAAGAACCTCGTAACAGACCCGAATTCAAGAGAGTTTGCCGAAGTTTGGCCGGGTGGACGCTATAATCATTACTGGTTTGATTTAAACCGCGACTGGCTGCCTGCACAACACGTAGAAAGCCAGAACCGCTTGAGGTGGTTTCATCAATGGAAACCAAACATCTTAACCGATCATCATGAGCAGGGCAGCAATGCCACGTTTTTCTTTCAGCCTGGTGTGCCTTCCCGCGTTAATCCATTAACGCCGGCAAAGAACCAGGAGCTAACGGAAAAGATAGCAAAGTATCATGCACAATTCCTTGATCGTATCGGTTCGCTATATTTTACTAAAGAGAACTACGATGATTTTTATTACGGGAAAGGTTCTACTTACCCGGATGTGAACGGAGCCATCGGAATCTTGTTTGAACAGGCATCAAGCCGTGGGCATGCGCAACAAACTTCCAATGGTGTGCTGCGTTTTCCATTTACCATCAAAAACCAATTCACCACAACTTTATCTACGTTAGAAGCAGCAAAAAATCTTCGTAAAGAACTGCTCGACTGGCAGCGGGAATTTTATCGCTCTGCGTTAAATGAGGCGGCGTCTTTTGGTACAAAAGGTTATGTATTTGGCGATGCTTCCGACCCTGCAAAAACGGAAATCTTTGTAAACATGCTGCGCCGCCATCAGATCGACGTCTATCATTTAGCCAGCAATACAAAAGCGGAGGGCACTTCGGCAAGCTCAGTAGAGTTTAGAAAGGGCAGCAGTTATGTGATTCCTGCTAACCAATCGCAGCACCGCCTGATCCGCGGCATCTTTGATAAAACATTAAATTATAAGGACAGCATCTTCTACGACATTACTGCATGGACAATGCCGCTGGCTTTCGGTCTGCCTTATGCTGAACTGAATGCCGCACAGTTCAATCAAAATTTGCTGGGTGAAAAAGTAACAACAGAAAAAATATTGTCGGGAAGCATTGCTAATGGTAAAAGCGAAATAGGTTATCTGATGGAGTGGGCAGACTTTTATGCGCCTGCCGTACTTTACGAAATGCAGAATGCCGGCATCATTACAAAAGTGGCAACAAACACATTTGAAATGGGCGTGGCGGCAAATGCCAAAAAGTATAACTATGGAACGATCCTGGTTCCAGTGTCAATGCAAAGCATGAACAGTGCACAATTGTATGAAAGGGTGAAGGCAATTGTAGAAAAATACAACATCAACATTCAGTCAATTCGAAATGGAAGTGTGAGTGGCGGAAGTGATTTAGGCAGTTCAAAGTTCTCTGTTGTCAGTAAGCCTTCTATTGCAATGCTTGTAGGTACTGGTGTGAATGCACTGGATGCGGGGGAGATATGGCATTTGCTGGATCAGCGGTTTAATATCCCCATGTCGCATTTAGAAGTGGGCACATTTAACCGTGTTGATCTTTCCAGATACAATACGCTGATTATGGTAGGAGGGACTGCCTATAGCGAGCTAAACCGCGAAAAGCTAAAAACATGGATACAAAGTGGCGGCACACTGATCGTTACGGAAGAAGCAGTGGCGTGGGCTGCACAAAATGGTATCAGCAACGTTACACTGAAAAGAGGCAAGTCAGGCGTTGACAGCACTAAACTCTTAACCTATGCAGATCGCGAACAACTGGAAGGAGCACAGGCGATGAGCGGCGCCATCTTCCGGGCGGAAGTGGATTTGTCAAACCCTCTCGCTTATGGTTACACGCAGCCATACATATCCCTGTTCAAAGCAAACAAAGTGTACATGGAACGAAGCAGGAGCCCGTTTGCCACGCCATTCTATTATAAGGATAAACCGCTGCAAAGCGGATGGCTAAGCCGTGAAAATTATGACGCTATGAAAAATTCTGCAGCCGTTGTAGTGAATGCCAGCGGTACCGGGAAAATTATCTCCATTGCCGACAATCCTAACCTGCGGGCATTCTGGCTGGGCGGAACGAAGTTGTTGATGAATGCCATCTTCTTTGGGCGGAACATTGAAGCTGGGTCGGCCAGGGCAGAAGAGTAATAAATGTCAATAACAAAAAAGGCAGACAGCTATAGCTGTCTGCCTTTTTTGTTATTGACAT
>DASVSM010000508.1:0-6225 GCA_036388115.1 Flavisolibacter sp. | reverse complement strand
GGGACGATTCCCTTTAAAACTCAAATCCCGGTTCTCAAAATGGCCCGTACCGCTTTACCGAGAAGATTCATTTACAAGATTCCGTATAACTACGCTTGTAAGTCATTGAATACTCGTCTATTTTCGCATCGGTTTTTCATAGGATATTGGATTTTAAACGAGGCTGGATTTCTATCCGGCCTTTATTTTTTTCTGTACCTGTTCTAATACCTTAGATCGTAAAACCCGCATCTTATTCGCCGTTAATCTACCTTTCCCTAAGTAATTACCATAAACAAAAAACAGGGCATTAACCCGATTGACCAGCAGTCTCAGCTGTATTACTTTTGTATCAGAAGTTGATTGATAGACACTATCAATCTTATCCAATCCTAAGAAAGACCTGAGAAATCTTACATCCGAAAAACCACAAATCCAATATCGATCAACTTCTTTTCTTATCCTTTTGAAAGCCGTTTTTAGTCTGCGTATCCTAATTGAAAACAAACCGATCCAAACCTTGAAAAGCTAAGGCGTCCGTTGTCCGATGAAACAAAAAAAGTAAAATTTTAAACGCCTTATACTTGTTTAACCTCCTGCATCAGCAGGAGGTTTCTCGTTTGCAGAAATCAGATACCATACTTAAGCGATTATTATTCGGAACCTTTGAACTGAACGGTAAACAACTGTTGTTGGAATTTTGAATGATTGCCTTGTTCTCCGCAGTACAAATCAGAGACACTTCTTCCCTCAGAGAGAAAAGCACGAGGATCACAGTAGCAGTTAGATGGAAACGTAATGGCTGATAGCTGACAGCTCATTGCCAATCCCGTTCTAAACGCTGAAAAGTTCAGCGCAAAGAAGATCAATAGAACTACAAAAGTTGATTACAAAAGAAAAATCATTTAACAAAGCAAAGGCTATCATTCAAGTCACCTTATTCCACCAGCCTTTCATCCAGCTTAATGTCAATTACTTCCACCACCTTCACCAAATCATAAAAACGAGGAAACAACGGATTGAGCAAATAATTGTATTCAACTGTGTTAACTGCCGACCTGACCTTAATGGCAAGTACCCGTTTTTCCCTCATCCATTTGTCACCCAGTGCCTTGTTTTGCAGCAGTTCCAGTTGCATCCATCCTTCGGGATATTCCTCATCTTTCATAGTATAAACGGGTGATTTTGCATCTAACTCAATCTTCATGATGCACAGGTTGGGCGGGTACTCCGTCTCGTCAAAATGCGCCAGCGTTTCCAGGTAAGCCAGCGAACTGTTTTCGCTGGTGTAGAGCATGTAAGTACCCTTGCTGTTCCAGCGGCCACCAATTCTGTAGGCGCCGGTGCCACTCAAATCGTTCGATCTTGTCCTCGACTTTACAATGCGGTAAACAAACATGAAGAAGGTTTAAGAATAAACTCCTTCTTCTATTCTTCCGAGTATATCATTGACCATGTTCAAACCGGTAAGTGTATCAAAAAGCTGTAGTGGCTTCATACCATTCAGTGCCCTGTTTTCCTTGCCTATCCAGCGCCTGATCTTTTCCTCGTCTTCAAACACTTCGTAAGCATGCTGCATCACCTTAGCTATTTCCAGTGCATGAGAGGATGTTCGTTTATCCAGTTTATCGGCAGGCGATTTTCGCTCCAGGGTTTTTACAGAAAGGTCTAAAATATCTTCAGCCATGCTCTTGCGACTGACACCAAGATAGCCCGCCAGTTCATCAACGGATGCCTTAGGAATGCCAGCCGAACCGGTATGGAACAAATCAAAACCGGAACGGATTGGGTTTTTCAAAAGATGCTTTCCACCCAGCCAGTAAATGATGGAATTTTTGTCATCCTCCAAAATTGCGTTTCGGGGCAATTTTCTTTGTGCACGGTAAACTACCTCGTGCTCCTTTACTACTGATATATTCTTTTTGTTTGTTGCTTTTGCCATTACGACAATTTTACCAAATGTAGGGATATTTTGTCGTATTTAAAACACACCGATAAAAATTACGACCGCCCTCAGCCGACAGCAAATGTTGATTTGTAGACCCAAATGGTATCTTCTCGGAATACAATTTCTCTCTGCCGGAAAAGTACTGAAGAATGTTATTGATTGAGTAATGCCATTACCTGATCGTAACTATAATTATCCTGCACCGTTTGCAGATCTAACCCTCGGCTTTCCAGAAATGCCTTGCTCAACACTACATGTTGAAATTGGATATTTTCTAAAGATGCACCACCAGGCAAAGTCGCAGTATTGGCTTTTGTGAACGGCATGCGATAGGTGATTATGATGTTGCCATCCAGTGCCTCTTCAGAAAAATAATAGGTGTTGGGATAAGGCCGCTCCGACTCGGGCAAATAATAAAATGGCAGCATATTCGGTTTACTAAGATGCATGTACAGAGGGTCGCTGGTTACCACTTTTGCATACCCCAATACCAGTCCACCATTGGTTACACCTGCGTTTATTTCAGAGGTTTTTCGCATCATAGAAAAGGTAGTTATTTTTTCATCGCCCCCCTTGGTCCATGTGTTGTATTGCTCCCAGTCGGAAATATAAGCACCGTCCTGCGTCGACCGCATCACAGTTGTGCGAGCCGTATTCTCATTCTGTAAATCTTCTTGCTGAAGGTCCTGCTTGGTGCAAGCAGTAAAAACGGCCGAAGCGGCCAATAGAGTAATCCACTGTTTCATAACTCACGATTTTGGTTTGACTGTTCATATAATTCTAATTCCATGCCAAAAGGATGAGAAAGAAATTCCATACGTCCCCAGACAATAATGTCAATCGGTTACTTAACATTACTAAATCAGCCAGCGACGAACTATTTTAAAGTTTCTATCTGCTAACTTTTATATGGTTAAAGTTTATCTCAAAAATACCTTAGTAACATGAGGATGGCGGCGAGGTAGATGAAAGCTTGGAAGTTTTCCAGTTTTCGTTCCCAACGCACAAGACACCGCCTAAAGTTTTGCAGCCAGGCGAAGAACCGCTCTATCGTCCAGCGCTTTTTGTAAGGTCTTAGTTTTCGCCCGTCTTGGGTTTTCTTCTTTTTTCGGTTTCGCTTGTGCGGGGCAATCAACTCAACGCCTTTTGCTTTTAGCTTCTTGTCCAACGGGTCACTGTCGTAGGCTTTGTCACCGACCAGTTTTCCGATGCGGGCTTTGCTGAAGCGTTCCTTGAGGGTTTGCTCCACCAGCGTGCTTTCAAAAGGCGTGGCCGAAAACACCTTGACCGACAGCGGCCGGCTCTCTTTTGTGGTGATGGCCATCACCTTGGAACCCTTGCCCCGCTTGGTTTTGCCAACGCCCTCGCCCCTTTTTTTGCCCCTGCAAAACTGCCGTCAATGAACGCCGTTTGCTTGGTTTTGCGGCGGCCGTTGTGGTAAGCACTCAGCCTTGCCAGCGCCTTTTTGAACACACCGGCTTTCGTCCAGGCCTGAAAATACCGGTGGCAGGTTTGGTACGGCGGGTACGCCGCAGGCAGCAGGTGCCACGGCGCACCGGAAAAAAGAATGTATACAATGCCGCTCATCACTTCCCTTGCATCCCGCCGCGGCCTCCCTTTGCCGTCTCTTCTTTGCTTTTGCTTCGGCAGCAACTCACTCACCGCCTGCCACTCGCCGTCGCTCAACCAAACACCTCCCTTCATAAGTCTTCTTTCCAAACACAACCGCAAAGCCTGTACCGCAGAAAACCGCTTTTGAGATAAGCTCTAGATAATATGATCGGCGATCATAATTACCGACAGCAGTGACCAACAATATCTCTATGCGAACAAACATCTGATCACTGCCAAAGCAGCGCTCCTATTCTGTAATCTTTCATCTTTGCAGAATGCCATCGTACACAGATCAATTGAAAAGAACAATAGCAGTAAACAAACCAAAACGTATCATTTCACTTGTTCCTTCTCAAACGGAGTTGCTTTTTGACCTTGGGCTTGAAGCCGAAGTTATTGGCATCACGAAATTTTGCGTCCATCCCGAAAAATGGTTTCGACAAAAACAACGTATTGGCGGCACAAAGAATGTGAGCATTGAAAAAATCAAATCACTCAACCCGGATTTGATCATTGCCAACAAAGAAGAAAATGTTAGAGAACAGGTAGAAGAACTAGCGATGCGGTTTCCCGTCTGGACAAGTGATGTCAACACGCTGAATGAAGCTTTCCGAATGATAGAAGATATTGGAGAACTAGTGCAAAAAAAGGAAAAGGCGAAAGAACTCATTACACAAATCAGATCGAAGTTTGGCCAACTCCGGCTACCGAAAAACATAGCCAAAGCTGCTTATCTCATTTGGAAGGATCCTTACATGACGGCCGGCGGCGATACCTTCATTAATGATATGCTGTCCCACGCAGGATTTAAAAATGCATGTAATGATAAAAGACGTTACCCTTTGATCACCATTGAAGA
This sequence comes from Flavisolibacter sp., assembly GCA_036388115.1. Taxonomy (GTDB): domain Bacteria; phylum Bacteroidota; class Bacteroidia; order Chitinophagales; family Chitinophagaceae; genus Flavisolibacter. Next base: position 1,825 of record DASVSM010000508.1, on the reverse strand, counting down.
ATTACGAAAGACCGATTGTGAGCTTTTATTTCTTTCCTCTGAGCCCTACCCCTTCAAGCAATTTCATATGGAAGAACTGCAACAACATTTGCCGCAGACGAAAATCTGCCTGGTTGACGGTGAAATGTTTAGTTGGTATGGAAGCCGGCTCCTATATGCACCGGCCTATTTTGAGTCTTTGCATCATCAAATAAATGCGAAAGTGTAAATTCGATGCATGCAGTTTGCTGACAAGCCTTCACGCAAAAAACCATTTTTTTCCATCAATTCGTCCCTCCGGCAATACTTAAAAACCCACGGACGGGAAACAGCGCTGCCGGTATCGTACAATGATCTGCTGAACATCACTTATTCGGTACCATTAAAGGACAAAGCCGGCAGGGATACCCTTTGGGAAAAAGCACTGTATGATATGCATGACTGGGAATACATAAAAGAAGGTTTAATAAACCTGTATGCCATCCTGAAAACAGAAGGAGATTACACGTTCACCAAACATTTGGATGTGGCCCGGATCGACTATTGCACGTTCGGCAATTCCAATCCTTTCCGCATTCGCATTGTAAACCGTTATAACGACAACTACGATCATTACTATATTAAAAAGGAAGATGCATCAAGGGTATATGGTCTGGAGCTTGAGCACATGCTTTCTCCCAACCGGATGACGTTTCTCACCAACAATGATACCCTGGTAGAAGAGCACATTCCGGGCATACCCGGAGATGTTTTTATAAAGGATTATCTGGACCGGGAAGAAACCAACAAGATCCGGATTGCCAAGGAGTTTGTAAAATTCAATGAGCGTTGTTTTCTTCGGCTGCTGGGTGATATGCGCAGTTACAATTATGTAATTGACATTACTCCCGATATTGAAGATGTGCAATACCGCATTCGGGCCATTGACTTCGACCAGCAATCGTATGAAGGAAGGAAGAACCTATACTTGCCGCAGTTTTTTAAAGAAAACAACCGGCTGGTTGATCTCACATTAAAATATCTCAACAGCGAATCTATTGAGCAATACCAGGCAGAGGAACGAACACTGATTGCTTACCGGGTTGCTGCATCACGCTACCGTATTATGGACCTGCTGAACATCATGTCAGGAGATATCATATCAACTGACGAAAAACGGGAACAATTAAAAAGCGAGCTGGAAAATTTTTACGGGAGCAAAGTTTTCCGCCGTTGCAAAACAATGGGTGAAATTGTCAAACAAACACTGCGACATGTGCTGCAGCCATACCTGATGCGGATACAGCGTAATCTCGGAAAAATCGTTGAATGATCACTTCCAAAAAGCTCATTCCCGGTCATTATTTGCCCTTGCCACCTTTCTTGCTTATTTCACTCATCCCACTATCTTTGCCGCACTTCAAATTTTAACTATGGCATCAAAAACTGTTGAGATCTTAGGTGACAAAGCAGAGTATTTACTCAATCATACTTCTACTACTATTCCAAAAACAGATATTCATCTGCCCTCGCCTACGCATGTGGATGATATCTGGATCAATAGCAACCGCAGCAACCAGGTACTGCGTAATCTTCAGTCGCTATTAGGTAGCGGACGGTTAGCAGGAACCGGCTATTGCAGCATCTTCCCTGTCGACCAAGGTATTGAACACAGTGCCGGATCTGCTTTCTCTCCAAACCCGGTTTTCTTCGATCCTGAAAATATTATTCGTTTAGCTGTAGAAAGCGGGTGCAACGGCGTAGCATCTACATATGGCGTGCTTGGCATCATGAGCCGGAAGTATGCGCACAAAATTCCCTTCATCGTTAAGATCAACCACAATGAATTTTTGAGCATGCCAAATAA
>DASVSM010000507.1:0-5026 GCA_036388115.1 Flavisolibacter sp. | reverse complement strand
CAATAGAAATGCTGGTTGAAAGAGGTGACAAGGTTACATTGTAAACAAACACACTTATGGTAGTATTCTTCAAATTATTGTGCTCTACCAACTTTCGTTTTAACGAAGTCCCTCAATGCAACAGTCATAATTGACATGAACAATCCTCGCTGCTTAATCCTACACTCTTTCATGCCAGATAATGGGCAAAATTTAAGCAATACTGGCTGTAAAGATCAATGTGTCTTGGGTGATTTCTCAAAAGCTTCTTTCTCTGCTTTATACCCCCCAAAAAGAGATAATATAATAACTGTAACAATCATGCTTATTACGATCAAAAGGAGCCGTTCTTTATCGTCTCTTATAAATGCTGATACCAAAAAACTTATAAGAAATGATAGAGAGAGATGATAGACATAATAAATAGCTTTTGATTTTAATTTAATGGCCTTTAGTTTGAAAAAGAAATTTTTCATTTAAGATTGATTTATACTTAGGAATTAATCAAGGATGCAATAGGGCTTGTTATTGCATCCTTGAATTAAAATGTTAGTCACCAAAAATTGCGAATGATAATACTCTTAATCCGGAACTAATACCTGCACCCATCAAACCTCCTGCAACAGCTCCAGGTATGCCGCCTGCAGCAACTGCTCCTATTCTCCCGCCATTAATTGCACCAGAAACGTCGGCATATGCAATTCCTCCCCAAGGTACTCTTCTAGCTGTGGTACCACAATGAGTTATCCCTTCAGAACACCCATTTGCACCAAACTTGTCAATAAACGCTTGGGTGTTTGCCGCCCAATATTCCTCTGAATGCTTGGCTACAGAAAACACAACGCCAATTGCTTTAGCCTCGACTGGATCGCCTAAGAGTGCTATTTGGGCTTGTTTTTGATCACAATAATTAGAAAAGTCATCAAGAGTTATGCCCTTGGAATTATATTCTTCTTGTTTTTGTTTTAATTCAAGCAAAAAAGCAAGTGCATCTCCAGAGTATCCCGAACTGTTGACATCATAGCTATCATAATAGTCCTTGATTTGTTGTGGATCAGCAGTAATTGCTCCTCCTCTTGAATCCATAATAATTCCTTTAGTGGCAAAATAATTCCGGTAAAGGGTATTAAACTTCGTCAGAAAATCTCTGTCCTTAAGACATATATTGTATTCGCGACCTTGCAACAGAAGTTGGTCTAATACATCATTGTGCCACTTACCAATAATATCAACATTATAATTGTCACTTGCGGTTTCAAAGTTAGCTGTGGTACCGCATCGTACGATAACCGGCTCAGACTTTTGAGCATGTAATGTGAAAGCTACTCCAAGAAGAACGGCAGTAAAAAAAGACTTCATAAAATTTGATGTGTTCATGATTAACGCCTACTCTGTTCAATCTCCGGTTTTCGGCATTCCCGTACCAATTGGCCAATTGATACAGCAAACATAAAACGCCAAAACACCCTTTACAGGTAGAACATTCTCCCCTTCACCCATATATTTTTCTCCCTTCCATCGGTAGCAAATCCTCCCATTCCACAGCACTATTTTCTCTCAAACTTAGGAGAAAAACATACTGCTATAGAGGAGATTTTCCTCCCCTTCCCTTTAAGCAGACTTGATTAAAAACAAAAAATAATGAAGCAGATTTGTTTGATTTGGCTTTAATCTATATTGCTCTTACTAACCAATTATTGAAACCCAAAACACCCCTCCGTGAACACTGAAATTGTGACTATTGGCATTGTGGACGATCATCCTGTTTTCCGTAAAGGCTTAACTTTCTTTTTCCAGCACACCAGTTCTAACCGGGTTATCCTGGAAGCCGGTAACGGCAAAGAATTGCAGGAAGCGCTAAGAAAAGAACCACTGCCTGATATTTTGCTGCTTGACATTTCCATGCCGGTGATGGGTGGCATTGCGGCAATGAAGTGGCTGCACCAAACCTTTCCGGACCTGCCCGTGATTATCCTTACCGGCTGCGAAACAAACCTGACAATGATTCAATTGTACCTGCTTGGAGCCAGGGCCATTTTACAAAAAGGAATTTGCGAAAAGGAGTTGCTGAAAGCCATTACAAGGGTGAAAGAAGAAGGTTATTATTATAACGATAATGCCTCCCGGCGGCTCCTCGTGCAGCTTTATGCAAATACCAAAAAGCAAACTGAAAATATAAAGCCTGTGCTTACCGAAAAAGAAGAAAGGTTTTTGCAACTGGCTGCCACCGAAATGACCTACCACCAAATAGCTGCAACACTAGATGTATCGGAAAGATGCGTAGATAAAATACGCAACCGTCTTTTTGAAAAACTGGGCGTTCAAAACAGGTCTTCGCTGGTGTTGCAGGCAGAGCGGAATGGTTTGTTGGAAATAGCAGCCTGAGTTGAGCCAACTGGTTAATTGGTTACCTGCCGGGAAATACGTTAGTACCCGGAGCAATAATTACCTAACAACTTCCATTTCATACACCGACTAAACAAATACATCTGTTTCGTTACGACCTCCGCACACCGAAACCGCTTGCACACCTTCTTTCCGGTACACCAATCCACTACAAATTTTTTATTCGCCTTCCGGTTTTGGCAAGGCATCGAAATAAGCCTTGGTTAATTTTAAAAACTCTGCAGCTTTTTGAAGCAATCCGGTAGCTTCATCAAGAGTAACGGCCGCCTCCAGGTCATAATCCGCTTCCTGGCGGTTGTCAAACAAATCATTGATGATGGCCGAAACTGTTGCTGGAAACTCGTTTGTCTTGATAAAAAGTTCGGCAAATCTGGACTGAACGCCCTGGTGTGTTTTGGCAAAGGTATTTTTTGTGTAAAGCAGTGCGGTCATACAATAAAAGCAGGTATAATAAGCCCGGTTGGCGGTGGCCAGATAAAAGCCGCCACGCAGATCATATTCGGCATTTTGCAATGCGTATTCACCCTTAGCCAATGCTTTGTAAGCTTCAGGCAAAGTCGCTTTGTTCATACTGAAACTCCCTCCCTGCGGATGTTTTGATAAACACCCTGCATCGATGTTTTCATCTTATGAAGCGAAACAGGCAGCGTTGAAATGACTAGCCCGTGCTTCAGCCACAGTTGGGAAGAAAGCGGGGCGATCTTTGAAATCTCAGTAGAAGGCCTGATATCTGAATTCCGTAACACCACCGCGAAATCCACATCCGATTCTGCATGCTGCTCGCCCCGTGCGTATGATCCGTACAGAACCAACGCGGCCAAATCGTCACCATACAAATCACGAAGACCGGCTTTGTATTCACGGGCAATTTGCTGAACCACGGGATTCATAATAAAATGTTTTGAGACAAAGTTAAGGCTCTGTTGGCGGAAGCAATTATAGTTACTCCCTCACCGCCTCCACTTCATACACCGGACTAAACAAATACATCCGTTTTGTTGCCACTTCCACACACCGGAAACGCTTGCGTATCCGCTCTCCTTTCTGAAAAATTCTGCCATCATGTGTTTTAAACAGGGCTCCGGCGGGCAGGCTTTCTACAAAATGCGCATTGCCCTTTTGCTCATCGTAATTTCTCAGTATTCTTAACAATGCTTCGTCGGCACAGGAAGAAGCGGCAGGATTATGCAGGGATTGCAGAAGGACCGTTTTTATATCGGTTGGGAAAACATCACGCTCAATAAACTGCGCCAGCAAGCCTCCAAATACACCCTTCCATTCCTTACCGTGCGCAGAGACTTTATTCCCCCATTTTTCAAACGTGAGCAGGTGGGCCAGTTCGTGTAAAAGTGTAATCAAAAACGCATATTGATTCAGGTTCCCGTTAACACTGATGCGATGGGTATTGGAACCATGCCGGTGGCGGTAATCTCCCAAAATACTTCTCCTTTCTTTGGCAACCGTCAGGTGTACTTTATACAACTGCAGGTAATGCAACACCGGCTCATAAGTGTTTGGCGGCAGGTAGTCTTGCAGGGCAGAAATCGGTGCTTCCTTTTTAGGCATTGGGCTGCTGGCGTAAGATGCGGGTGAGAATATTGACTTCCAAAAAAGTATAAACCAGGTAAAGGCCCATGCAGATAAACAGGGCCGGTTTGTTTAGCCCTCTTTTGTAAATGGAGATATAAATGAAGGCGGCAATGATGGCCAGGAACATCTTTATCATGATGCTTCCCATTACGGAACGCATAAACACATGCGGGTTCTGGTGTTGCAGGCCCTTTTTTGAGATCAAATAAGAAACAAGGGTGATAACAAATAAAAAGGTGTTGCCAATAATCAGAACATCGTTATCGACCCCCCATTCTTTCCATCGTTTTCCCAGCCCGATAAACAAGGCGTTTAGTATAACAAACAAAAGAATGACAGGCACTAATCTTTTTTCCCGCTTCATACTATTTTTTCTTCGATGTTTCCTTAATCAGTTTATAAATCATCAGACTAACCACCAAAAGCGGCAATACCCAAACAAGTATGGGGAATGCTGTATTGAGCCATTTATCAGCATGATACCCCGCAAAAACTGCTAAACCGAGGGACACCAGGATCTGTGCCCCCAGCCCGGCATAGCGCATTACATCTTTGCCCGCATTATTTTGCTTTTGCATGCGCAACTTCTCCTTCCATCATGTGCACCACATCTTTTCCATTGCTCACAATTGCCTTTCCATTGGTAGCCGTTGCCATAATACTTTGGCCATTGAAGAAAGCCCCTGATTCTATTTGCAGGCTCACCGCATTGATGTTGCCCTGAACGTTTGCCTGGTTACGAAGCTGTGCCAGTTCTTTTACGGTGATATTGCCAACCACCTTACCGGTGATATCGGCCTGTGAACCCTGGATATGACCCTCTACAAAACCTGTGGGTCCAACTATAATTTTTGCATTGCTGGTAACATTACCACGGATGGTTCCGTCGATACGCAGATCGGATTCGCTTTTCAAATCGCCCTGAAGAACAGTGCCTGCACTGATAAGGGTTGCGCTGTTGCCCGATAACTTTTCAATGGTGTTGGCTTTTTCTTTACTAAACATAGGATTGGTTTTATTTAAAAAATTAATCTTCAAACGTTTTACAAAT
>DASVSM010000506.1:0-7307 GCA_036388115.1 Flavisolibacter sp. | reverse complement strand
CTGCACTTGTTTCTGGTAGGTTTTTTTAAAGCTCTCCTGTTGCGAAAGCAGGTTTTTTATTTTAGAAAGAAGGATTTCAAAGTTGAAGGGCTTCGTCATATAATCATTGGCGCCGGTTTGCAGCCCGGCCAATTGCTGCTCCTCTCCCGTTAAAGCAGTCAGCAGCAAAACAGGGATAAAGGATGTGCGGCTATCTGCTTTAATCTTCTGACAAAGCTCAATGCCATTCATTTCCGGCATACTGATATCACAAACAATAAGGTCAGGGTGTTCAGCTAAGGTTTTTTGCCAGCCAATTTTACCATTTGGTGCTTCTATAATAGTATAGTGTGCTTTGAGGTTTTCTTTGATGTAAAAACGGAAATCATCATTGTCTTCAACAAGCAAAACCGTTTTCTTTTTACCCTTTGTCACCTTTTCTTCGGATGGTTTGTCAGCCTGTATAACAATAGCAGCGGGCTGTGCTGTTGACGCCTGTTCCACTTCCTGGCGGATAGTTATTTCGGCCTGTTCAATTTCAATGGGTACCAGCGGCAGGGTGAGGGTAAAACAGCTTCCTTTGTTTATATCGCTTTCCACCGTGATGGTGCCGCCATGCATACGGACAAACTCTTTGGTAATGGCCAGCCCAATGCCACTTCCCTGGTTGACGATACTGCCTGGAACTTCATTTTGGAAGAAACGTTCAAAGATCTTCTCCTGCTTGTCCTGGGCAATGCCAATGCCGGTATCGATCACCTTTAATTGCAGTGTTTTTTCACCTGGTAAGGCCGAAACCTCTACCACCACCTTTACCGAGCCACCTACCGGCGTAAACTTAAAAGCATTGGAAAGAAGGTTAAATAAAATGCGCTCCAGCTTATCATGATCGAAGGATGTGAAGATGAGGTCTTCGGAGCAGTGAACCGCAAAAGCAATCATCTTGTTTTCGGCGATGTCGGAAAAGGAAGAGCAAATCTCCCTGATAAAACCAATGACATCACCTGATGTTTTATTCAGCCGCAACTCCTGTTCCTCCAGCTTTCTGAAGTCCAGCAACTGGTTAACCAGGTGCAGCAGCCGCTTTGCATTGCGGTGAATGAGCTGGAACTGGTTTTTCTCTCCACTATCGCCGCCGCTTTTCAGCAGCTTTTCCACCGGTGATAGAATGAGCGAAAGCGGTGTCCGAAACTCGTGACTGACGTTGGTAAAGAACTTAATCTTCATCATATCCAGCTCATGCAGGCGCTGCGCTTCCTGGCGTTCCTGTTCCAGGCTAAATTTGGCGTGGGCCCTGCGAAGGATCAGCTTGCGTCCGAAAATCAGTGCGGTGATCAGCAGCAAAACGTAGATGATAAATGCATACGTGGTTAACCAGAAAGGAGGAAGGATATGAATAGTGAGTGCCAGCTGTTCATTGCTCCATTCACCATCATTGTTGCTGGCCTTTATCAGCAGGGTGTACGTTCCGGGGTTCAGGTTGGTAAAGGTTGCCTTTCTTGCCTTTGCATCTGTGGTGAGCCACTCGCTGCTGAAGCCTTCCAGCTTATAGGCATATTTTATTTTATCGGAATTCAGAAAATCCAGTGCTGAAAATTCTACCGTAAATACATCCTGGTTGTACTTCAGGGTAATCTCCTTTGATTCTGCAATAGACTGGGGCAGCACTACCCTTCCGTCATATTCCTCCCCGATTTTTACACTGTTGTTGAAAAGCTGCAGGTCGGTGAGTACCAGTTTGGGAACGGCCATAGCCTCTCTGCTCCTTTGTGGCTGAAAAATATTAAAGCCATTTGCACCGCCAAATACCAGCTCACCACTTTTGGTTTTCAGGGCTGCATTTTCATTGAACTGTCCATCTTGCAAACCATCTGCCTCATTAAAGTTTTTACACTGAACAGAAACACCATTGCTTGCGCTGATTGAAACGGTTAGATTGGAAACGCCATTGGGTGTGGTTACCCAGATATTGCGGTTATTATCTTCCGTAACTGTCAGAATGGAATTATCAGGAAGACCGTCCTCGGTGTGAAAGGCCTTAAATGCCTTTTTAGCCGGATCGTATACGTTCAGGCCATCTCTTGTAGCGGCCCAAATAAGGCCACGACTGTCTTCAAACAGCTCAATTACAAAGTTGTGGCTTAAGCTGGCCGCATTGCCTTTCTCATGTCCCAAATGCCGGAAGGTGCCAGATTGTTTGTCAAGAACATCAATACCCATAGCGGTACCCACCCATATGTCTCCCGACCGGTCTTCGATAATAGAACACACGTATCCCGAACGAAGCGTATTAGCCGCTTTCCCTGGTTTGTAATGAATAAACTTTGCTTCTTTCCTGTCAAACATCTCCAATCCTTCTCTCAGCGTACCTATCCACAGATTTCGCTGGCTGTCTTCAAAAATCTCCCACACCCTGTCGTCGGCAAGGCTGGATGCGTCCTTCTCATCGTGCTTGTAATGGATAAATTTTTTACCATCGAAACAATTAAGGCCGCCGAAATAAGTACCGATCCATAGTTTGTCCTGGTGGTCAAGAAACAAGCTGACAATAATATTATTGGAAAGGCTTGTTGCATCAGTGGCGTTATGCAGATACTGTTTGAAGGTACCCTGTGCCCGGTTAAAATAAATCAGCCCGCCTCCGTTGGTACCGATCCATAAATTACCAAGCTTGTCCTCCACAAACTTGTTGACGTCGTTGTAGACTAAACTCTTTGGGTTGCCTGCCTGGTGCTGAAAAAGCGGGAACCTCACATTAGTTTCGTGGAAGAGGTTGAGGCCCTTTTTATTCGTTCCCACCCAAATAATGCCGCTGTTATCTTTATGAAGACAGTTGATGCTGTTCTGGCTGATGCTTTTGGGATCGTTCTCATTGTTGACAAGGTATTTAACGGAAAAATCCTTTTTGTTCAACAGGTTAATTCCTCCATGGTCAATGGCAATCCAGATCAACCCCTGATCATCCTGGGTAACAGCATTGATAAGGTTGTTATTCAGCTTTATATCCCTGGAATCTTTATGAATCGACAACAATAAATTTTTTGAAGGATTAAAATAATAGACACCTCTCGGGTCCCCTTTCGGAAAAATCCAGAGGTCATTATCCTTGTCGGCAAACATCCTGTAATTAAGCGTAGGTGAAGGTGGATAAGCCTTCAGTAAACCGGACCGGTATACCACCTTGTTTTTAGATGGGTCGAGTTTTTCCAGCATACCATCGCTATACACCACCCAGAGAAAACCCTGGTTATCGTTTGTTACAGCGTTCACATTATTGGAATGGAGCGCAAGCCCCTTGCTGCCGGAATGGTAATACGTACTGGTACCGGCAACTGTTGAATATTTATACAATCCTTTTCCGGGGTAAACAAACCAGAAATTGCCCTGCCTGTCTTTTATGATCGTGGTTACTGTTCTGTCGCTGGAACCTGCCGTGTCGACATACCCCTTTAAATTGGTTGCAAATTTCTCCGTGCGGGGATCGAAAATATTCCATCCATTTGGCGTCAGCACCCACAAGGTATGGTTAGGCCCCTGCGCAATGTGACTGACATAATCGTCATTGATAGAAGTGGAATCACCGGTTTTATGCTTGAACACTTTAAAGTTGTGTCCATCGTACCTGTTAAGGCCCGACATGGTGCCAAACCATACAAAGCCCTTTTCGTCTTTAAAAATATAATTGACCTGATTATTAGACAACCCTTTGCGGGAGTCGATTGCATCAAACTGATAAAAATTCTGCTGGGCAGAAGCGGTGTTTCCTGCAATGGCAATGAGGATCATCACTGTCAGACGTTGCAAGCAAGTTTTTTTGTTGATCATTCGTTCGTTTGCTTCAGAATAAGCAAACTAAAATAAGCATTTGCAACCAATGACTTATAGTTTTTCGCCATAAAAAAGGAGTGTTTATAAAAAGGCGGCAAATGAAAAAGCCCTGCATTTCTGCAAGGCTTTTTGTACCGCGTACGGGAGTCTGTACGAACACCTGCCTCTTCTTATTGATTTTTTGGTTGAGCTGGACCCTGGAGTTGCAAGGCGCACATTTAACGTTCGAAAATATACCGGTAAGTCATTTAGGCGATACGCCTCCCTGGTGTAGATTAAAGGGACCAATCCCAGTCCATGGGCATAACCGATCTCGTACATCACATTTTCGTTTAGTAGTGCAATATCAGCCATCACCGCAGATGCTGTTCGCACAGCCTCAGCAAAATTTGTGTAGATAGCTTCACTATTTGGAAGGATGTCAAGACGCAAAGGATCATGTGTTTGGAAATTGCACCTTCAATAGTTGAGGCGTACAGCAATTTATGCTCTTCATCATAAGGAAGTAGGACAAGACATTTTCCAAACTTTGCGGTCTTGGCTAATTCCACAACTGCCGTAACAGCTCCTTTTATATCCTTCGTTATCGTGTTGGATAATATGCTTAAACAGTGATCCAGCGCTCCTGGTGCAAAGGCAAGTGCTATTCGAGCCCGGTGCCTGTCAAGTAGGTCTTCGGAATCGCCTCGAGCGCTGGGTATGGGAAAGAATGGAATGCCCAACTCTAAAGCCTGTTCTCCTACTACCTCCGTGTGCTTACTGCCCGAGATGGTTAGTACCCGGTCTACACCAGCAACCATCGCCAGCCGCCAGCCCAGTGGAGTGCGGCCTTGCATAACTGCTATTTTGACACCGTCTTCTTGGCTCATCCTTACTGCCCCTTTTACATCTGGCCTTTCGTCAAGACTGGGCTCTGGAATCCAAGCCTCAAAGCATTGCTTCAAATCAATTGATTCTCCTCTGCGTACCTACGAGCTCCGTTTAAAGCAGCTGCATCTGTAGATATGGCATTTGGGTTTTGATTAGAATGAAGAAAGCCCAGTGACTATGATAGTGGGAATAAATTTTAAAATTGTGTAAGCAAGCTCCGGGATAAATTTTGGTGGCGTACCCTTACGGTTAGTACCACCATAAATGCAAACCCGTATCTTTTTCATATTTGGCTGTAAAAATTTGAATAGAAAAATTAAGCCGCTTGTAAACCGAATGTTAGGTTTCTAAAGTGAGGTCGTGAGATAGCCTTTTTATATCATAAGTAATGAATACGTGTCTCTCTGCCGATTGAAAGAAGAATACGCTGAAAAGTAAGCTCGGTTATCCTACCTTAACCATGCCCTTGCATTGAAACAAATTGTAGTCGTCGATTTCTTAAAATTAATGATCTATCGGTTTTGGTGCCGGTTACTATTCTTGAATTATAATTAAACAGAAACACCAATATGTAAAAGATATTTCATTCCCGTCTCATTCAGGAAGAATTTATCTTGCACATGCATGAATTTATTTACTGACAAAGCGGTTATTATTATTACTTGTCCCAAACGGCTTGCCCCTTACCTGGAGAAGGAAGTAACAGATCTTGGATTCAGAACAGAAGAAACATTTGTAACAGGAGTTGGCATCTACGGCTCAATTAACGATTGCATAAAATTAAACCTGAATCTTCGTTGCGCCAGCCAGGTACTTTATAGCCTGAAAAAATTTGAAGCAGAAAATGCAGATGACATTTATAAAAATCTTGTTGAGTATACATGGGAAAATATTTTACCCGATCCCGGTTATTTTTCCATCACCAGCAATGTAAATAATCCTACAATTAATAACAGCATGTTTGCAAACCTGCGGGTAAAAGATGCAATAGTAGACAGGTTGCGTGAAAAAAGAGGCACACGGCCATCGACAGGTTCGGCGCTAACAGGTGCTGTCATCAACCTGTTTTGGAAAAATGGAAATGCAGAAATATTTATTGATACATCAGGTGATTCTTTAGGCCGGCATGGGTACAGGAAGATACCGGGCCAGGCTCCCATGCTGGAAGCACTGGCTGCAGCAACTATTTATGCTACGCAATGGGATAAAAGATCACCATTTATCAATCCTATGTGCGGCTCAGGTACTGTTGCTATTGAAGCGGCCATGATTGCTACAAACAGGCGACCGGGATTATTCAGAACCAATTATGCTTTTATGCACCTGCGGGATTATGATGAATCAGTTTATTTACGGGAGGATGCTTTACTTGAAACACAAATTATTGATGTATCCGGTCTTCGGATCATTGCTACAGATTATAGTGCCAGGGCAATTGAAAATGCAAAGAAGAATGCAATTGCCGCGGGTGTTGCCAACCTCATCGATTTTGCTGTCTGTGATTTTTCTGATACTGAAATACCGCCAGACGTGCCTGGTATTTTTTATGTAAACCCTGAATATGGTGAACGATTGGGTGACGTTGATAAGTTGGAAGGAACTTACAGTCGTATTGGTGATTTTATGAAAAAGAAATGTGGCGGATATTTTGGTTATGTATTTACAGGTAATTATGACCTTGCAAAAAAAATTGGGTTAAAAGCCAAACGCCGGATAGAATTTTATACAAGCACTATTGATTGCCGGCTGCTGGAATATGAATTATATAGCGGAAGCCGCGCAGCACCAAAAGAAGTAAAAGAAGAACAGTAGATATAAATTGATAATAGTATATCAACATGGAAATTTCAGCACTGCAAAAAATTGTAAGAGACAGATATTTTAAAACAGATAACGAAAGGGGCATCTATCATACCGCTTTATGGTTTCATGAAGAAGTAGGGGAACTTTCGGCTGCAATAGCCAGCGGGGATATTCAAAATGCAAAAGAAGAACTAGGAGATGTGTTGATGTGGTTATTAACTCTAGCCAATCTTCTGGATGTGGATATGGAAGATGTTATCAAAGGTTATTTAAATGATCCCCGGAAACTTCCGTCGAAATAGGGAAGTTGCTGGTTATTTGTTTCTCTCTACTTCGGATACACAGTGTTGGGTCAATAATAATAAGAGCAGGAACTGTAATACAAAGTGAGTTCTCATAAGTTGCCGCTAACGGCGCGATATTTTATGCGGTATGGGTATAATGTTCTGCTGCCTCACTCATTTAACATTAGTAATCTTAAAGAGTCGAATTTTATATTTCTCGATAACCGTTAATCGAGCACGTTATCCTTCGGTGTACCGAAAGCGAGGATTGGATAATTCAATTACCCTATTAAAAGAAGTAAAATGTTTGGATAGCACTTAGGTATATTAAAAATATTGCCTTTTATTATCCTTTAATAATCAACCACCTACTTCAAATCTTCCAGCAAAAAGTTCGAACCCGCGCTATTCCTGTGCACGTTTATAGCCTTGCACGTGTTGCCTTACAAGGCTTTTTTATTTCGAAGTTGACAAAAAAGTGTCGCTGTGATCATCTAAACGTGTCCAAACAAAAGGCATTTAAATTGTAATTAGTTACCCATC
>DASVSM010000505.1:0-2202 GCA_036388115.1 Flavisolibacter sp. | reverse complement strand
CCCAGGATGACTTTAATTAGATCCCGGAAGAAAACAATGAGTTGGTTATCGCCCGGCGATGGTGTAGCGTTGGCCCTGATCTCCAAAACAGAAGCAATAAAATCAACCACACGCAGAAGCAACCAGGTAAAAGCCAATATCTGCAAAGCAATGGCAAGCGCAAGAATGATTTGCTGAAGCGAATATTTATAGAGTTTGTATTTCAGCGCATCCGGATAGTTCAACTGGTAAAATGCTACGATACAAACCGTGATCACCAGAAAAGTACCCAGCGGATAGACAATGAGATTGGTGAACTTTTGTTCGTCGTAATACTTTAACCAGCGCCTGAACAGGCGGGCAATGATCTTGGCTAAATACTTTGAGATAAACCGGTTGAGAAGAAGGATAAAAAGTACGATCCCGATCGTCCACAAATAACTCTCTACCGTGTTGTTCCAGATAACCCTGTCTAGGAATGAATTCATCGCCTCGAATCTTTCCGATAAAATTAGGTATTCAATTCAATAGCCTACACGATAGATACGCAAAGAATCCTGCGAGAATGTAATGAGCTTATTACTGGTGGTGAAAGAGTGGATATAAGGCATAAAAGCAGAAGGGAACCTCAGGCTTCTTTCGGTGAAACTGGCTGGATTGTAAACGATGATTGCATCTTTGCTCAACCGCACAACCATCCCGTTCCAAACATCAACCGTATTCCAGTTTTTTAACTGTATTTTTCTTTTATAAGTTCCATAGTTGTCAAACACGAAAATACCCGCTGCCGAATCGGCAAGGTAAACCAGCCCGTTATCATTCATGATCTTTTGCGGGGCAAAACTTTGGTTAAACAGTGTTCGGAAATCATCGGTCTGCAAAAGGATATTTCCGGATTCATCAATCTTTTTCAGCTTATTGTCAAACTGGTCAAAGACCCAGATATTGTTGTCGTATGATAAACCAATGGCTGTTGGCTGAAGGATGTTGAACTGGCGTAGGTTGATTGAAGCACGGTTGGCCAAAAACCTGTCCAACACAACAATGTTTGAAAAGTCTTTGTAGAATAACAACGGTTTCAGCGGGTTGCTCACATCAATGGCAGAAAGCTTGCCGTAGGCCCGCACGCCATTGAACACACCAATGGAATCACCCTTTGCACCAAACTTTTTGACTTGCCCTGTGGAGGAAGTGATGTATAAATTATCCAGCTTATCAATTGCTGCACTGACAATGTCTCCCCTATAGGTTTTAATTAAGGAGAACGACGAATCGGTTACCTGGGAAAAACCAGCCGTAACGATCAAAAAACTTAGTATGATGAATAGGTATCTCAACCTTTTCGGACTATTTTATCTTCTTTTCCGGTAAATGATGTTAATGTCATCTCTTTCCCATCAAACACTGCGTACGTCTGGTAATTCATCCATTCGCCAAGATTAATATACCGGCTGCCCGCTTCTCCCCCATCCTGCTCTGCTGAAGAGGGATTCGAAGTGAGGTTGTAATCAATCGGCAGGTGTCTATGTCCAAACACAAAAAAATGATGTCTCTGTTTTTGCAGCAACTCTCTGCTGTAAATCAATAGCCACTCCTTTTCTTCACCTAAAAATTTTTCTTCAGGATGCGTTTCCTCACCACGGCTTTTGCCACTGAAGTAATGTGCCAGGCCCATGCCAACCATAGGGGGTAAAAGTCCAAACAACCATTGGCAAACAGGCGCACGGAAAACTTTCTTCAGCATTTTATAGCCATGATCGCCGGGACCCAATCCATCGCCGTGACCAATATAAAAAGAACGATTGTTAATCTGAAATACCTGTGGCTTGAAGTAAACAGGAATGTTCAATTCTTTTTGAAAATAGTCCTTCATCCACATATCATGATTACCCACAAAAAAATGGAGATGAATACCGGCGTCACTTAATTGAGCCAGCTTTCCTAATAAGCGGACGAAACCTCTTGGAACCACTTTCTTATACTCAAACCAGAAATCAAACATATCACCCACCAGGAAAATGATGTGCGCCTTTTCTTTTATCGAATCCAGGAATTGCACAATAAGCTTTTCTCGTTGCAAACTGGTAACAACATCAGGTACGCCCAAATGAAAGTCGGAGAGAAAATAAGCGTTTTTGTTGGGTGGCAGTTGCATCCTGTATTTTGCAAAGCTGTGAAATTAACGGCGAAATGGTATTTATCGGATGCCTTATCTATTTTTAA
>DASVSM010000504.1:0-2373 GCA_036388115.1 Flavisolibacter sp. | reverse complement strand
AAACGGTTGCTGGTATGACAACTCAGCCAATAGCACCATTGTGTGGCATGACAGGCTTCAGGCAGATTTTCCTCTTTGGTCAGGGATTGTTAACCATGTCAGGGCACAGAACCCTGCCGACAATCAAATTTGGATGGTACCGGCCGGACAGGCATTTTATAATCTTACCACTCAAATCAATGCAGGAAACGTACCTGGAATAACAAGCTTCAGAGACTTATTTTCAGATGATATTCATCTAAACAATACCGGTAATTATTTTTTAGCATGTGTTATGTATGCCACCATTTATGGCGCGTCCCCGGTAGGATTAACCTCAACCATTTCAGATCAATGGGGGAACCCTTTCACCAATATGCCTACACCTGCACAGGCATCGGTCATGCAACAAGTTGCCTGGAGTACGGTTACAGGTTTAAGTAGCTGGAGCGGTGTTTCTCTAAGTACCCTTTCCATCAGCTTTTCCAATCCGCTGCAAGCGAAACAGGACCAAAAAACGACCCAGCTCACGTGGTCGGTATCCAATCAAACCGCCAACGACAAATTTATCATCGAGCATAGTCTGAATGCGAAAGATTTCTTACCCATCGGAGAGATCAAAGGTGATGGGAACCATACCACAGAGCGTCACTATGAATACACTCACCGTACACCGTCGCCTGGCATTAACTACTATCGTATCAAACAAATCGACGTTGATGGTAAATACTCCTATAGCAACATGGCTAATGTGCCATACAAAGGCGATGGTGAAACGATTAAAGTTTATCCAAACCCATCCTCAGCTCATATAACAGTTGTTGTACAAGACCGCCATAAGAACAGAAGCATTCAAATTTATAATTCAATAGGACTATTCATTAAAGAGGCCTCAATAGACAATAGCAACAGGGTAAATGTTTCCGATTTGCCGCAAGGTGTATACTACATCCGATTAAAGAATTCTTTATCCGGAACACAGACATTTTTCAAACTTTAGCGAGCTTACTTTGATAGTTCATCCGGCGTCTTTACAGTATCGCCTCTGTGCTGCAGAGAAGCCCCGGGGCTGGTATTTAAGGTAGGATAGCAGCAGCATATAGAGGCAAGGCTCTTACTACCTATGCTCTGCTTCTTTCCGATGAGTCTCCCTGCTATTTCTTCCCCGAAGAATCTTAGTAACAGCAGCGAAAACAAAATAACTTACTGCCCAAAACAGCGATCATGGACGGAACGGTAAGGGCGAATATCAAACCCGGTATGTTGGTCAATATTATTTTGAAAAAGGACCAACGAACCGGGGTGCTCACAGAAGGGGTGGTAAAGAATATTCTGACAAGTGCTCCAAAACATCACCGGGGTATTAAAGTACGGTTGGAGGATGGCCAGATCGGAAGAGTACAGGAAATTCTGGAAGACGATACGGACTAGAACGGGCCCTGCTATCTGGAGCGCTGTTCAAACTATTGGCTTGCTGGCCTGAGTCTGTGACTCCCCTGCTATCCGTAGGGTTCCTCAAAACGGTACGATTGCCGGCCTTTCATCTGCGACAAAGGTCCGTTCGTAACAACAACATCTTGCCGGCACAAAGGCAACCAGTTCGGGCCGTAGCCCCAATTACAACCGGCAATGTAAGTTGCCGGGTGATATACAAACAAAAAAAGCTGCCTTTCGGCAGCTTTTCAAATCATCAATATCGTATTATTTTCCAGCTTTCTGTGGCCTGTTCTTTCCCATCTCTTCGTAATACTTATTCATCGCGGTTATTTGCTCCGGCGTCAGAAACTCGCTGAATTTTTTTTCTTTCGCAGCCTTTAATTCTGCCATTTTTTTACTGCGGTCTTCTGCATTCAAATCTTTTAATTCTGTAGATGCCTTCATGCGCATTTCATAATTGAGTTCAATAACCTTATCCGCCTGTTCTGCGGTCAGTCCTACTTTCTCTACCAACCCTGGCCTTTGTTTTTCTTTCATCTGCTGCAGCATCGTTGGCGGGTCGCCGGCAGGTTGCGCATAGGCGTTCGTGGAGATGATAGCACCTAAGATCAAGGTCAGGAATAAAATCTTCTTCATAATAAAAAGTTTAATTGTGAAATAGAAAGTTATTTCGTTTGCCAGTTAACCTACGTTAATAGCTTTATAAGCGGTATTTGGTGAGGCGCAGCAAACCCGTGTTTTCTCCATCACTATATTGATAAAAGAATTTTGATGTGTCGGATTTTTACACAAGGTGAGGGCCGGGTGGAGATGGAGGGTTATGAATTTCCGTGGTTACCCTGCTATCCGTAGTGTTCCTCAAACTATAGGATTGCTGGCCTACGACTGCAACCACTAGTGATCCGCGCTGGAGCCGTCGCCTACTTTTCCCTCCAGTATGATCAAAGGCATCCTGGC
>DASVSM010000503.1:0-5645 GCA_036388115.1 Flavisolibacter sp. | reverse complement strand
AAAGCGAGGCGACATGTTTTCAAACATCCGCCGTTCTTAAAGCCACATCAAGCTATACACAACCTAAAATAATATTCCATAATGATTCGCGAAGTGAACATAGTAAAGACCGAAATACTTTCTGATAACTGGTATATCCTAAGAAAGATCACCTATGAATATGTAAAGAAAGATGGCACAAAACTGACTCAAAGCAGAGAGGCTTACGACAGAGGCAATGGAGCAACCATTTTGCTTTATAACCAGGAACAAAAAACAGTCATCCTGACAAAACAATTTAGACTTCCAACCTTCGTGAACGGAAACGAATCGGGGATGTTGATTGAGGCTTGTGCAGGTTTGTTGGACAAAGACAATGAAGAAGAGTGTATCCGGCGTGAAACCGAAGAGGAAACAGGTTACAAAGTGTCTGATGTTCAAAAGATATTTGAAGCCTACATGTCGCCGGGTTCCGTGACGGAAATGCTATATTTTTTCATTGCAGCTTATTCCAAGGATATGAAAGTGGCCGATGGCGGTGGTCTTGAACATGAAGAAGAAAATATCGAGGTGTTGGAAATCAATATCGACCAGGCAATGAAAATGATTGGGAATGGTGAAATTAAAGACGGCAAAACAATCATGTTGCTTCAGTACCTGAAACTTCACAGCATATTGTAATACGGTAACATCCCAGAGGCAATTATCTAGTGTTTCTATTGATCGGGTAATCAATTAAGTCAGAAACCTGCCAACTCAGGAAGCCTTTATCAAAGTTCAGTAACCCTTTCTCTCCACTTGCTAAAATTTGCATCAAACTTTCTACACTATCATGGACTTCAGACAAGACAAGGGAACATGAATGTATTCCCATTATCCCTAAGCTGCAACCCGCGAAATGCTGAGCTTCTGTCTCCATTCGGTGAACAGAATAGCATGTATACCACTGCTACTTAAACATGAAAGCCAGACCACTAATTTGCTTGATGATAGTCGCAAAAAGATTAAGAACAAGCCTATCCGGCCAGTGCCGGGAACTTGCCGCAGACCTTGGCACAAATTTCTTCTTTGTAAAGTTTTATAAAGAAACAGTTCCTCAATATGAAAATAGCAGAGCTGAAAGTATTAAAGGGCCCGAACTATTGGTCGGTAAAAAAGCATAAGCTGATTCAGTTGCTGATCGATCTTGATGAGCATAAGGCAACTTCAACCAGTGACATTCCCGGTTTTTATGAGCGGTTGAAAGGCCTGCTCCCAACCCTTTATAACCACTCCTGTTTTGAAGGTGCCCCCGGCGGTATTTTCAAGCTTGTTAAGGAGGGCACTTCCCTGGCTCATGTAGTGGAGCATGTTGCCCTGGAGTTGCAGGAACTGGCGGGCATGTGCACACGTTTTGGACGAACGCGAAATGCAGGCAGGGAGGGGCTTTACCAGGTAATTTTTTCTTATTGCGAAGAGGATGAGGGTGTCTATGCCGCCAGGGCTGCTGTAAGAATAACGGATGCACTCGTAAGAGGAGAGCAAATCTCGGTTGAAAATGATATACAGGAAATAAAAAGGCTGTGGCATCGCTATAAACTGGGGCCTACCACACAGTCGATTGTAGATGAAGCCATGAAAAGGGATATTCCTTTTTTGCGTCTTGATAATTCTTCCTTTGTGCAGCTAGGCTACGGGGCCAGGCAAAAACGGGTGGAGACTGCCCTTACCAATGAAACCGGCAATATAGCAGTAGAGATCGCGGGAAATAAAGACCTTACAAAAAAAGTATTAAGAGACGCCTTTGTGCCCGTGCCCTCCGGTGTAATCATCAATCGCGTTGACCAGTTAAAGGAAGCCATAGAAGATGTAGGCTTTCCATTAGTTGTTAAACCACTCAACGGGAACCAGGGAAAAGGTGCTGCTATCAATATTACAAGCTGGCCAGATGTGACAACCGCTTTCCTGAAGGCCCAGGAGTTTTCGGAAGATGTGATTATTGAACGCTACATCAGTGGTCATGATTTCAGGGCGTTGGTGATTGACTACAAGTTTGTAGCAGCGGCGCTTCGCACACCGGCGGCTGTAACCGGCAACGGGAAAAATACCATCCAGGAACTCATAGATATCGTAAACAGGGATCCCCGAAGAGGCTATGGACACGAAAAGGTGCTAACAGCCATTAAAGTAGATGATGTCACCAGGGCTATCCTTGCAAAAAAGAATTATTCGTTTGACACCGTCCTGCCTAAAGGGCTGGTGCTGCATCTGAAAACAACCGCAAATCTAAGTACGGGTGGTACTGCTACAGATGTAACAGACACCGTGCATCCTTCCAATATTAACCTCTTTGAGCGCATTGCGAGGATCATTGGATTGGATATATGCGGCATTGATATTATGGCGCCTGATCTTACCCGGCCTATAAAAAAAATCGGTGGTGCCGTGATTGAAGTAAATGCAGCGCCGGGACTGAGAATGCACCTGCAGCCATCCTATGGGGAGCCAAGGAACGTGGCCAGTAATATCGTGGATATGTTGTTTCCGGAGGGAGTGGGACGGATTCCGATAGTAGCTGTAACCGGAACCAATGGCAAGACAACAACGGCAAGGCTTATGGCCCACATGGCGCAGGCGGCCGGCTTTACAACAGGGTATACCACCACAGACGGTATCTATATAAACGAAGAGTTGCTAAACGATGGAGATTCGGCCGGACCCTTTTCCGCACGGCTGTTATTAAAGGATAGCTCTGTTGATTTCGCTGTGCTGGAATGTGCAAGAGGTGGCTTATTGAGGTCGGGGCTGGCATTTGACAAGTGCGACTGTGCGATTGTAACGAATGTGGCCGCCGACCACTTAGGTATGGGCGGCATTGATACAGTTGAACAACTGGCAACAGTAAAGTCGGTTTTGCCACGTACCGTGGTAGAAAATGGGTATGCCATCCTGAATGCTGACGATGATCTTGTTTATGCAATGAAGGACGAGCTGACTTGCAAACTGGCATTTTATTCCTTGTACCCGGATAGTGCCCGCATTGAGGAGCATTGCCGGAATGGTGGACTGGCTGCATATGTTGAAGATGGTTACCTGGTGCTGAGGAGAGGCAAGAACCTGATTCCGGTGGAAGAGGTGAAAAACGTTCCCATTACTTTTGGCGGCGCAGCAAAATTTAATATTTACAATGTACTTGCCGCATCACTGGCCGCCTATACCAGTAAGATCAACCTGAATACCATTGCGCAGACCCTGAGGACCTTCATTCCTTCCAGCGAAATGACGCCGGGACGCATGAATGTATTCCGTTTTTCAAATTTTACCGTGATCTCCGACTATGCACATAACCCTCATGCCCTGCGTGCCCTGGGACAGTTGGTGCTTTCTTATGCTGTATCCGTGCGGACAGGGATACTAGCCGGCGTGGGAGATAGGAGGGACGAGGATATCATTGAATTTGCAGAAGAGGCCGCAAGAATCTTTGACCGCATCATCATCCGACATGATAAAGATTTGCGAGGTCGCAAGCCGGAAGATATTAACCGGCTGTTACTGGAAGGCATTCATCATATTGATCCTGATAAACCGGTAAGTTTCATAGCCGATGAAAGTGAAGCGGTAGACCATGCCATTCACCATGCGATTGCTAATTCACTGATCGTATTTCTTACCGATAAGATTGAAGAAGTGTCCGACCGGCTGAATTATTACCTGAAGCTTGATAAAGAAAGAACAACCGTCAGATAATTATTTATGTAAGGGGATCAATCAGACCGGTTTTACATAACAACCCTGAAATTTTCTTATCCGAAAAACAGGCGTAAAAATTCAGCTTTCCGATATTGTAAAAACATCGAAGAGCTGATGCATGTTCCCGACAGGTCTTTTATGTAGTTCCCTACTTATAGGGCAAACAACAGACAAGCATCCCGGACAGTCTCCTGTATAGGCATTCAACCTGTTCGATCTCTCCATTCTCTATCGGTTCCTGATGGAGTACATGATGTGACTATGGCTTTTCCAATGGCCGGGCATTCCAGATGCTGCGTTGTGAACACGAGGCATTCTTTTTACTAATGCCTTTCGGTGTTCTCGTTATTGTAGAACAGGAAAAACGATTTCTTGTTTGCATAGACACCGTCTGCCACAACCTGCACAAAATGCGCTGAAAGAAATGGTGGACCTCCTGTTCACTGCTGCGGAAACAAATAAAAAATAAAGCTTAGTATCGTATTAACAATCGCAACCATAGATTTGATTGACCAAAACTAAATACGATGAGAAATTGCCTGTTGTATTGTACATCCGCACTACTTTACTGCCTGTTTATTTCTTCAAGCGTTCATGCACAACTGCCAAAGATCTATCTCCATCCCAAAGCTCCCGGTAGCGAAAAGCAATCAAATTTTATTGATTCCATCCGTTTTATCCCGCTGGAAATAAAAGAGGGAATTGATTTAAGCCTTTACAACTATATTATCGTGACCACCGATTATTTCCTCCTCACCGATTATCCTCAAAAGACGATTCACATATATTCAAAAACGGGAGCCTTTGTTAAAAGCATAAGTTATAAGCAGCTTGGAGAACGTGCTTTTCCAGACTACGAAGAGCATAAGAACCAACTCGTGTTTTTCGGAGACAATAAAAATTATTCTCTTACTGCCAAAGACCGCATCCAGATTACGCTTGACTGGAACAATCCTCGAAATAAAAAGTATTTTACAAAACACGTCATTGATTTGTCCGATCCATCGTTTGCTATAAAAAAAGATAATCCCGGTGAAAATGATATTCTTCACGCTAACCATTATTATGATGATTATTACTGGCGGGGGCAGATCACTACCAGCGAACTTTATAAAGACACCCTGGATTATGAACTGAAAATCTACAGGAACAATGGCCAGGTAAAAGGTTTCTTCCCGTACAACCCTATCAATGAGCCCCGTTTTTTGTATACAGAGGAAAGTGTTGTTCTGAACAGGACAGGTACAAAGGATATTCATCTTGTTACCCGTCCTTTTTGCGATACCATTTACAGGATGATAAAAGACAGCATGTTTCCCGCCTACCACCTGGTACTGCCGTTAGAAAATAGCTTGCCGGCGTCTTTTTATACCAAGGCATTTAAAAATAAAGCAGAGCGGGAAAATTTTGAGCGGAACAATGGCTGGATGCTACACCAGGTGTATAACTTCTATGAAACCTCGCGGTTCATCTATTTTAGTGTGGGATATCTTTCCAACCACGAGACTTACCTCTATCAAAAACAAACCAATGCCAGTTTCAAAACTAAAAACATCAGGCCGGACAGCAGCCAGTATAATTTGAATTTACTGGCAGATTTTGGAATTCAAAGAAAAGGAGACAGGTTCTATAAAACGCAAAAAGCTGACGACCTGCTTCAGTTCTTTGAACGCCATAAAGCTGTACCAGTTCCCAAAGAGCTCGAAAGCTTTTTAAACAGCAAACCCGCCGGCAACTCTCCTGTCATTGTTGAATTCAAACTTAAAAACTAACCTGTGAAGCAGACGATCTTCCTTTCTATTTTGCTCGGCTGGTGCATGATGGCTTTTTCTCAAACAGGCAAGCTGACCGGTTTTGTGCAGGATGCTGAAACCAAAACGCCTTTGGAACTGGCAACCGTAAGTATTTTGGGGCAAGATTCCAGCCTTGTTACCTAT
>DASVSM010000502.1:0-3426 GCA_036388115.1 Flavisolibacter sp. | reverse complement strand
AAAGCTGGCAGTACGGAGGCAAAACGATTTTTGGTGATGCTAAACCCCCAAAACGATCAAAAGGTGTGCAGCTACGCTTATTTTAAGTGGTCGTTTTTCCGGAAAGCCAGGTAGGCCAGCAGCACCACTACACCGGTAATTAACGAGGCAAGAAGGATCAAAAATTTTTTTCCGTCGCTAAAATTTCTTTTGCTCATGTCGCGATAGAGCCAGATGAGGCAGAGCAGTGAAAACAGCGCCATGTCCAACACAGTAATGGCTAAAAACCAGTCGCTGGTAGTAGCCTGCCAAACATCTTTAAAATCGTGTCCCGATTGTATCCATTGATACAAGCCGTAATTGTAAAAGACAAAAAGTACAACGGCCAGGAAAAATAATACAGGCTTTTTCATAAAAAAAAATTTATGAAATTTCAGGCCAGAATAAAGGTAGAGGTTTATATATTTAACTGCAGCGCTGCCATAGATCGTGTGTTGCACAGATCATCCTGTACTTCCGTTTTGCCTTGTTGTTCAGCGAAAAAATAGAACACAGATGAATTTTCTTTGCGCTTCGCATAGCACAACTTGCAGCGTAAAAGAGCGGGCGGCAAAAAAAGGCACCTGCTTAAACATAAAAACCACCGCATGATTGAGCTTCGGTTTTACAGCCTTCGGCCAACAAGATCATTCAATGCTTTTTTTCAATCGTACCGTAAAAAGAAAATATTTCTGCCCGAAGTAACAATGGGTGCAACGGAGCCGCTCGTGGTGGTTATCACTCCTTTTCCAAGGCTATCCGTTCTTGAAGCAGCATAAAAATTTGTTCCGTTGTGCTGCACCTGGTAGTCCTGGAACAACACGGCATTGGCTCCTTTTTCCCGTGCTAGTTCCACTGCTTTTCGCTGTAATTTGTCTGTTGAGTTTACAACGGCACCATAGCCAACGGAAGCCGGATAGCCTTTCCCGATAATCGTGTACGGTCTTTTAATGGCCGAAGGATCCACATAGACGTCAACGTTTTCCGTTGGGGCGGACGTGCTGCCCAGGTAATTAATGCGAACGGCGCAGGACGCAAGAACGAAAGATAAAATCAATGTCATGTAAACGTGTTTCATAAGCTCTGTGTTTGTTGTATGAAAGCTACCGTAAATACAAAATCACATGTGAGAACGGTCTGTTAATACCATCCACAGAAACATAATTTTTAGATTTCAGAACAGAGCTAAATCGAACAGATGTACAGAAGATCAGGATCACTTGTTTTAGGCCACCCAATAATGACGAGCAGAATAATCTCTTATAAGAGGTTCAATGAACACGTTGGATTACTGAATAAAAAAAAGACCCAATCAATAGAATGATTGGGTCTTTAAAAGTATCATAGAAAAGTAAGTGTCGGTGCCATGTAAGTCCCTCCACCGGAGGAATTTAGGGAGGCCGTCACCTCTTATAACGCATACCGGTTATTGCTCACCAAATGCGCCGCCACTCGTCTGCGGGCTTCCTTGCTGTTGAAAGGCTGCGCCTTTGTAAAGCGGCGAAGTCCCATTAAGATCATGCGCTGTTCATCGCCCTCAGCAAAAGCATTAATGGCATCTTTCCCGCTTTTCAGCACACGGTCGGCAGCATCGTAGAGATAACAGCCAAGGATGTCTTTGTAAACAGGATCGGCGCCTCTTTCTGTCAGCTTCATTACGCGGTGCAACAAACTTTCCGCAACAAAAGTGTCAATGCTCATATCAGCAATCGACATCAATATTTCCTGTTCGTTCTGCAACTGCATCATCAGCTTTTGGGCAGCAGCGCCGGACGTGAGGAGTACAGCCTTTTTAAAGCCCTGTACCAGTTTTCTTTCTTGCGCAAACGGCGTTTCATCTTCATCGCCAAAATCAGGAATGCTCATTAGTTCGCCCTGCACTTTCATAGCGGCACCCATGATATTAAGCCGTCCCTGCATGGCACGTTTGAGCGTCATGTCCACCGTTAACAGGCGGTTGATCTCGTTTGTTCCTTCGTAAATACGGTTGATGCGACTGTCGCGGTAAGCACGGGAAATATTGTATTCGGCACTGTAGCCGTTACCACCGTGAATCTGCACGCCTTCATCAACAATATAGTCCAGCACCTCGCTGCCAAACACTTTCAGGATAGCGCATTCAATGGCGTATTCTTCGGCTGCGCCAAGAAGCGCTTCATTAAATGGCTTACCACTTTCGTGCAGTTCTGTTTCTTTTTCATCAATCCATCTGGCTGCACGATACAGGGCTGTTTCG
Source organism: Flavisolibacter sp. (assembly GCA_036388115.1). Taxonomy (GTDB): domain Bacteria; phylum Bacteroidota; class Bacteroidia; order Chitinophagales; family Chitinophagaceae; genus Flavisolibacter. The sequence continues at coordinate 1,172 of DASVSM010000502.1, read as the reverse complement.
GCTGCAAATGTTTGAATGGCCATCTCCGCCAACTTGTGTTTGATAGCGCCAAAGTTGACGATCGGCGTTTTAAATTGTTCTCTTGTTTTGGCGTATTCCAGCGAACCGTTGATAGCATACTTGGCACCGCCTACTGTTGCTGCGCAAAGCTTCAAACGGCCAATGTTCAAAATATTGAAAGCGATCTTGTGACCCTTGCCAATCTCACCCAACACATTTTCCACCGGCACTTTACAATCCTGGAAATACAGTTGAACCGTTGATGATCCTTTGATGCCCATTTTGTCTTCTTCAGGTCCGTTGGTGAATCCTTCAAACCCTCTTTCTACAATAAAGGCCGTAAACTTGTCGCCGTCAATTTTCGCAAACACCGTGTATACATCAGCAAAGCCACCGTTGGTGATCCATACTTTTTGCCCATTCAGTAAATAGTGCGTCCCGTCTTCGCTTAACATGGCTGTTGTTTTTGCACCCAGGGCATCACTGCCGCTGCCAGGTTCCGTTAAGCCATAAGCGCCGGTCCACTCACCGCTGATTAATTTGGGCAGGTATTTTTGCTTTTGTTCTTCGGTTCCGAAGTATAAAATAGGCAGTGTGCCAATGCCTGTATGCGCTGAAATAGCAACTGAGAACGAGTGGCCTGCGCCAAGATATTCACTCACAATTGTTGATGTAACAAAGTCTTTACCGAGGCCACCGTATTCTTCCGGGAAAGCCACGGATAACAAACCTTGCTGTCCTGCTTTTTCCACCAGCGACCGCATGTAACCCGGTTCCATTTTATCCATCCGCTCCACATTGGGCATCACTTCCGTTTTCAGGAACTGGTCGCACATATCGCGGATCATCGTTTGCTCTTCGCTGAATTCTTCGGGAATAAAAGTGGTTGCCGGATCGCTTTCTTTTACCAGCCATTCGCCGCCTTTGAGTGTTGTGTTTATTGCTGCTTCCATCGTTAGATAGTTTAATGTTTAAGGTTTGATGTTTAATGTTCCTTTCGTGCAGGCTTGTCTTCAATTTTATATTTTATGTTCTGCATTTTAGATTTTTATGAACCAGAGGCCGGAATATCTATTTAGCGTCTGTTGCGTCGCACTCTTGTACGCTTTGTAATGCTATTGAGCTTACCTTACTTGAACACAGTTCTTTTTCTTTTTCATTCTGCGTAAACC
>DASVSM010000501.1:0-3406 GCA_036388115.1 Flavisolibacter sp. | reverse complement strand
AGCATAAAAGCAATAAGCATGGGTAGAACTAACCGTTTCATAGTGTTGTTTTAAGATTTAAAAGAATGATCATCTGCCTATGGCTTACAAAAAATAAGGCCACAACCTGTGGAAGGTTGTTAAAATGAAAAGGCAGCCCAGATTCCGGGCTGCCTTTAACAATGAGTAATGAATAATGAGTGATGGGTGGCGTGGTTTAAAGCAGCAAAGTCATTTTGCAATGGCAAAGACATTGCCTGCTACGCGAACTCATTACTGATTACTGATTATTCATTACTCATTCCCTTAGTTGATCACCACTTCTCTTTTGGTAATTTCCTTTCCGGGGATGAAGGGAAGTGAAACCTGCAAAACGCCATCCACATACGTGGCAGCAATGGCCCCTGCATCAATGGTTTCATCTAACTCGAATACTCTTACAAATCCGCCGCGGCTGTATTCCCGCAGCACCCAATCGGGCCGGGGGAAACCTTCCGGTGGCGTGTAGGAAATCTTTAGTTCCCTTCCATCCACATCAAGCTTAAAGTGCTCCTTAATTCTTCCGGGTGCAAAGACAAGCATTTCAAAACTGTTGGCTGTTTTGTAAATGTTCACGGCAGCCCGTTGCATACTGCGGATAAGCATCGGCTTTTGCCGGCTTCCGTAATGTTCGCCTTTTGCGGCGCATGACTGATTGTAGTACATGTTTTACTTTTTAAATGAGAAAATAAATAACCAACTGCCGGCAGCCAAGAATGCGCCAATCAATAATACAGGCGGCATTGGCAGCGGATTGCTTCGCCGTTCCGGTATTCGGCTGCCAAAACATTATATCCCATTTCAATGTGTCAGTTTCCGGTTAGTTTTGCTACTGGTATTGCTTTTGTACTTGTAAAGCGACACCCACTCCATGACAGATATTCAAAAAGATGATGACTACCCTTTTTATATAAAGCTTCCGGCTATTCTATTAGGGCTTGTGCTTAGTGTCTGGATCTTATTTGTGCTGGGCGATATTCTCGTTCCAGTGGTATTTTCGGTACTGGTTGCCGTTCTACTCAACCCCCTTTATACAAGGTTTGAAAACGTTATGCCTAAAGTGCCGGCCATCCTGCTAACACTTTTGCTGGCAATCATTATAATTGGCAGCCTGTTTTATTTCTTATCCACGCAGATCAGCGTTTTTATTGAAAGCCTGCCGCTCATTAAACAGAAACTCTCTGCCTTACTAGTTGACCTTCAGCTTTGGTCGAAAGACAAGTTTGGTATCAACATCGAAAAACAAGTAACCGCACTTAATGCAGGGTTGTCCGGTGCTGGCGGAGATATGCTGAAGAACACGGTGGGGCCGGTGTTAACCTTTATCAGTGTTGTGTTGCTGATTCCAACCTATGTTTTTCTATTGCTCTATTATAAACCACTTATCCTCGATTTCCTCTTCCAGATTTTTTCTGAAAAGCATTCTTTGCGGGTAGCGGAAATTTTAAGCCAGACGAAATCTGCCGTGCAAAGCTTTATGCAGGGGCTGATGCTGGAAACCGTGATTGTTTGTGTCTTGAACAGTGTGGCATTGCTGATCATTGGTGTTCCGTCTGCCATTGTGATTGGTGTAATTGGTGGCATTTTAAATCTTATTCCTTATATCGGCGGATTGGTGGCCATTGCGTTGCCGGTGTTAATGGTCACCATCTCACACGATGGATTCTCGGGTCAACTTGCAGTGATTGCTGCCTACCTTGTTATTCAGTTCTTCGACAACAATATCCTGATGCCCCGCGTGGTTTCCAGCAAAGTGCAGGTAAATGCATTGATCTCTATTATCGGTGTTTTATTGGGTGGCGCTTTGTGGGGATTAACCGGCATGTTCTTATCTATCCCGTTAATCGGTGTACTAAAGATCATCTTTGATCGTGTAGATGGCCTGCAGCCGTGGGGAAGCCTGTTGGGTACGGAAGTGCCATCGGAACACATTGGCCTTATTTGGCAGAAACGCTGGAACCGCATTTTCCGAAAAATGGAAAAGAAGAAAGAGATGGAGGAGAAGTTAGCGAGTGAGGAAGGAACGGTAAGTTAATAGGTTAAATGGTTAATGAGTTAATAGGGATTAGCCGCGCAACTTCCAGGTTATTTTCCAGCATGGAGATTACGCAGGTAGTTAATATATCCGTTGAGTAGCCTCATGACCTCGTCAAATTTCTCTTTGTAGGAGGATAGCTGCCCTTCGCTAATGTATTTGCAGTCGAATGCATCAATCAGGTGATTCAATGTTTCATTCAAGGAACCACGAGCATTTATACAAAACTTAATTTGATCGGGATAACCAAACCTCCCATGACCTTCGGCAATGTTCGCATTTATTGATCTTACCGAACGAATGATCTGATCTGTGAGCCTATACTTCTCTTCTGCCGGAAATCCCTTTACCAAAGTTTCTATTTCTTTTTTAAATTCTCTGCCCTTCTTCCAAACCTCCAGTTCTGTAAATGATCTATAGTCCGACATACTAACCTATTAACCTATTGACTTATTAACCCATTTACTATTATTACGCTCCCTTCTTCCACTCATTATCCTTTGGTGCAGCATCCATATAAATACCGCCATCAAGTTTTACAGAAGCAACCGCTTTCTTTGTTTTTAATGGAATCGTAGCAGCCTTTCCATCCTTTTGCCAGACAGAGGGCTTTTGATGAAAGCGTTCCGTCGTACCATCATCATACGTTACTACCACATCGAATGGCGCCGGCATGCCGCCAACATTTTGCACAGATACGGTTGTTGTCCCTACAGATGTTTTGACATCTTTTAACGCCAGGTCGATATAGTTGTTGGAGAAGAACCAGCTATTCCAGAACCAGTTCAGGTTTTGACCAGTTGCGGTATTAATGATGTTGAAAAAATCCCATGGGATGGGATGTTTTCCATGCCATTCATCCATGTAGGTGTGCAGGGCTTTTTTAAAGAGTGCGTCACCTAAAATATCTTTTAATGCTAAGTAACCAAGAGCCGGCTTGCCGTATTGATTGTTGCCTAAGCCAGCACCGCTTAAATTATTTCCCGCTGTAATGATCGGCATGTCCTGCTCCTGCGAAGGATCGTTGGTCCAGTTTTGCACACGAAACTGTTTAAAGAACTGCTCTGCTTTTTCTTTTCCCATCTTGTCCGTGTTAAACAGATATTCAAAGGCTGTTGCCCATCCTTCATCCATCGAACCATAGCGGGCTTCATTAATCCCCATGTAAAAAGGCATGTACGTATGTGCCAGTTCATGCATGGCAACGAATTTGGAGAACGTTGTGTCTTCATACGTTTCATCATTTGCCATCATGGGATATTCCATGCCGGCATACCCCTGGAAGATGACTGATTTTTCGTACGGATATGGAATGCCCGGCCAGCTATTGGATAACCAGTCCAGCGATTCTTT
>DASVSM010000500.1:0-8146 GCA_036388115.1 Flavisolibacter sp. | reverse complement strand
CGCGAAAGCCGCTCAGCAAGCTGTCGTTGTAATAATACGGCGGCTGGCATTTGACCTCCGTGGTGCGGGTTTGTGGTGTCCACTGCGTCATGCCGAAGGGAAGTCCAACCGCCGGAATAGTATTGGCATTGCTTTCTTTCGTGCCCGCCTCGCTGTGTTTTTTTGCAGAAACAGTGGTGGATGGCGCCGTGCCTGACATGGGCTGCACATAACGAATTAACCCCTGCGCAAAACAGTTTTGCATAATGGCGATAGTAAGACAAACAGCAATAATTTTTTTTATGGACCAGGGGCCGGTGCTGCTATGAAGCGTCGGTTTCGGTTTATCCTGAGCTTGCCGAAGGGTTGCACTCTTGTACATTCTGCTCATTATTGAATTTTTATAGCTTTCGATGCTTCAACCGGCAACCGAAGCCCGTTTGTAGAATATCGTTTTACATTATTCAATATCATTACCGGTAATTCTTTGTATGATGGTATGAACAATTCCTCCATCTTCAATCCATTCACATCATCAGCAATCAATGCCATTCTGAAATCGTCCGTCTTGTAGCGCAGGGTAATATTTTTCATGCTCACGTCTTTTGCATGGCGCAGGTACAATCCCCAAACCGGTAACTCGCCAAACATCGAAAACTCAGGGTAAGATGCTTCTGCTTCGGTGATCTTCGTTAAAGAATCAGCCGGGAAAAATGCCCGCTCTTTTTTTGCGCCGCCTTCATAAACAATCTCAATATTTTCCAGCCGGATATTTTCCACCGGGTGACCCGGCAAACCGGTAATAGAAGAAGGAAATACATTGTGCGGGTAAGGAATGGCACCGCTGTCGCGGCTAGAATGATTCCACGGCGAAAGGCTTTGCATCACACCTTTCGCCGGTTTAAAACCGGGCGGATATTTTAAGCCGGGGCCTTCCATCGGGTAACCTTTATCGGGTTTGCCTGCCGGTACTTCCACGTACACATTGGCAATAAAAATATTTTTTACCGTGCTGTACACGCTGTCCTTGTTACGGTGACCAAGCCTGACCAGAATAGCATTGCCGGTATTCATTGCCCGCACATTTTTTATTTCCACGTTTTCCAGAAAACCACCGTCTACTGCTTCCAGCGCAATGGCCGAACGGTAGGTGTCATGCACCTGTAAACCATCTACCCGTATGTTCCTGAAGCCGCCCTTCGACCCGGTACCCATCTTAAATGCACTGGCACTGCTGCGCAATTTGCAGTTAGCCACATACACATTCACGCAGGAATCTTTTATGCTGCCTTCCGATTTCAAACAGATAGCATCATCTGCCGCATTGATAGTGCAAGCCGTAATAGAAACATTTTTGGAATTCACAATGTCAATGCCGTCATTATTCCAGTACGATACGCTTTCCACTGTCACGCTGTTGATAATGACGTTGTTGCACCGCAGGTAGGTCTGCACCCAGGCGGCACTGTTTTTAAGTGTGATGCCTATTACGGTTACATTGTTGCAGGCCGTGAAAGTGATGATCTGCGGACGGTTTTCTTCTGCCGGTGCTTTCAGCGGCCATTGCTTGTCGTGCATGGTGCCAGCCTTTAAGAGTTCAATAAGATTTTCCACCACAAGAGAGCCGCGGCCATCGATGGTTCCTGCGCCGGTAAGTGAAATATTCGTTGCGTTTTCCGCAGAGAGCAAGGCAACGGCTTTTCCAGTACCGTAATCTTTCCGCACAGTACTTCCCATTAAAACTGCACCTTTCTGCAAATGCAATTCAACGCCTGACTGCAAGCGCAGCGGTCCTGTAACGAAGGTGCCGGCAGGAACCACCACTTTGCCGGCGCCTGTTTTTGCGGCGGCATCAATAGCCGATTGGATGGCTTTTGCATTGTTGGTTTTGCCATCGGCTTTTGCGCCGTAGGACGTAATAAGAAATGTTTGCTGTGAAAAAGCTGTATTAGCTCCCGCTAAAAACAAAAGGACGAACAACAGCTTTTTAATGCCTGTGTTTTTTGAACCATGGAGACACAGGGGCACAAAGGAGCACGGAGAGTTTACGCTGTGAATCTCCGTATCTCTATGTATCCGCGGTTCAAAAGAAGATTTTATTTGAGCGTAATGCTTCATTTATTGCCGTTTGTTTTTGCTTATTAATTGCGCTTTCCACTTGGCAGGTAAGGCAGAAGAGCCTTCCAATCCTGCAACCTTCAACCCCGTTACTTGGTGACTTTCCAGCGCATGCGCATAATACGGCGGCTTGTTCTCTCCCCACTTCACGGAACTATTCCGTACCGTGATGCCCGTTGCCTTGTCAAAATAAAACGCCGATGTGCGCCCTCTCACCATGCCTTCCACTTCACTCGGACGGCGGTCGTAAACGCCACCTGGATGAAGAGTGGTTTTGTTCAGAAAGATGTCCACTTCATCAAAATAAATATTGGAAACTTTATCCGCTGATTCACCGCTGATGTAAATGCCATTCTCACTGGTGCATTTGATATTGCTAAAAGAGATGTTGCTCACGGCGCCTACTTTCCCTACTGTTTGACCTTTTGCAAAACGCCAGGCCGCATCCTTATTCCTTAGTGGTGCACGGCGGTAAGCGGTGATGTAAATTGGTTCCGACTTGCCCCACCAAACATCGGAAAATAACTGCGACTCAATGATCATGTTGGAGAAGATCACATCCATCACTACGCCTTCATCGCGGTTTTGAATGCCTACACCGCGGTTGCTCCTTTTGATGATGCAATTGTTGAATACCACCTGCCGGATCGTATCCATGTTCTCCGAACCGATCTTGATGGCGCAGGAACGCGATGTCATGGTGCAATTGGAAACCGTGATGTTTTCGCAGGAGCCAAATTCTTCGTACTCTCTCCGGTTCTTTAAACAAATACAATCATCGCCGCTTTCAATATAACAGTTGGTAATGCGAACGTTTTTGCTGTGGTCGAGATCAATACCATCGCTGTTGCGCACTTTTAAACTATTGAGCAGGGTAAGGTCTGAGATGGCTACGTCATTGCAGCCAATGAGGTGAATGGTCCAGTAGGCGGAGTTCTGAAACGTGACGCCCTGTATGCGGATGTTCCTGCCACCGACAATCGTTAGCACATGCGGCCGTGGGTCAACGTTGTTGAAAGGTTTCAATACATAACTGTCATCCAGTTCTTCTCCCATGAAAGAAATACCATTGCCATCAATGGTGCCGCTGCCAATGATGGAAAGATGCTGTACGTTCTCGCCGCCGATCCAGATGGTGCCTTCGCCTTTATTTTCCCGGAAAGCACTCTTTGTGTACGCTTTTTCATCAGGGTTGGCGAGGAGCCTTGCGTTCGGTTCCAGGTAGAATTCTACATAAGATCTCAAGTCAAACGGACCCGCTAAAAACGTATGTCCTGCAGGGATCAGCACTCTTCCGCCGCCAGCTTTGTTGCAGGCATCGATGGCTTTCTGAATGGCCGCGGCATCGTCTTTTTTTCCATCGCCAACGGCTCCATAGTCTTTAATGTTAAACACCCTGCTGTTTTGTGCCTTAACCGTACTGATAACAAAAAGGCAGATGAACAGCAGGACGATGTTACCAGGGCTTTTGATGTTCTTCTTTTTATCGGGACCCATATCGTTTCATTTTTTGAAGTCTTTTTTAGAAAAATCGCTGACAATATTTATCTTTTTACAGCTTTCTTATTGGTAACAAGCCGTCGTGGCCATTTGGAACACGATGGCTTCGCCATTACCAGAACACTGTGTACAGCGCTATTAAGATCCCTGATATCAATACCGATAGCATGATAAACTCATTCGATACCCGGAACATGCTCTTCTCCACTTCAATCACATGCCCGTCTTTTTCCGTTTTTGGTTTGGCAAGGCTAATGCCTATCATGAGTCCCGCAATCACAATAAACGTAATGGTCATACGGTCTAAAAACGGGTAATCGGGAAAGGCGCCGCCTGTCCACACAGGCAAAAATTTAAGAGCCGTTGAAACCGGGATGGTGAGCACCGCACCGGCCAGCGCTGCCCTTGCCGTTGTGCGTTTCCAGAACATGCCCAATAAAAAAATAGCCAGCACGCCGGGTGAAAAAAAGCCCACGTATTCCTGGATAAACTGGTAGGCCTGGTCGAGTGATTTTAAAGCCGGTGTCACCAATGCGGCAATCAGCATGGAAATGATAACAGCCCATCGTCCAACGCTTACCGTCTTCTTGTCGGACGCATCCTTGTCGAAATATTTTTTATAAATGTCCAGTGAAAAAATGGTGGAGATGCTGTTTGCTTTCCCTGCCAGCGAAGCAACAATAGCTGCGGTCAGTGCAGCAAAGGCAACACCTTTCAATCCGGCAGGCAAGAGGTTCATCAAGGTAGGATAAGCATGGTCTGGTTTCAGGGTGCCAGCAGCATCGGCCATCTCTTTTTCAAACATGCCGTTCTGGTGCAGCACATACATGGTGATGCCCGGCAGCACGGCAATCACCGGTATCAGTAATTTTAAAAAGGCGGCAAAGATGATTCCCTTGCGGGCTGTTTGCAGGTCGGCGCCCAAAGCCCGTTGCACAATGTACTGGTTGCATCCCCAGTAAGCGAGGTTGTTAATAAGCATGCCGCCAATCAATACCGAAAGGCCCGGCAACTCATTGTAATATTTATCGCCTTTTTTAAAGATCATGTGGAAGTGAGTGGGTGCTTCTTTGCGCAGCACGCCGAGACCTTTCAGTATATCGCCATCAAAACCAAATTTATCGGCAAGCAGGGACAACGCTAAATACGTGGTCACCAGTCCGCCTATGATTAAAACAATCACCTGTATCACATCGGTGTAACCAATCACCTTCATGCCGCCCAGTGTAACAATGATGGAAAAAATGCTTAGTCCGGCAATGCACCATTCAAATGAAATTGGCGTGATGGAGGAGATGGCCAATGCACCCAGGTAAATAATGGAAGTCAGGTTGACAAACACATACACCAGCAACCAGAACACGGCCATAATGGTGCTCACCGTATCGTTATACCGCTTTGATAAAAACTGCGGCATGGTGTAAATGCCGTTTTTCAGGTAGACAGGAATGAAGTACACCGCCACAATGATCAGCGTTGCCGCAGCCATCCATTCATAAGTGGAAATAGCAAGGCCCATGGCAAAGCCGGAGCCCGACATGCCGATAAAATGTTCAGCGGAAATATTGGAAGCAATGAGCGAAGCACCAATGGCCCACCAGGTGAGCGAACCTTCTGCCAGAAAAAAATCCTTTGTGTTGCTAACGGCCGCTTTCTTTTTATGATAGATATAGTATCCATAAGCGGATACGGAAATGAAGTAAATAAAGAAGACGATGTAATCGGCCGTGTGTAGCGTATTCATATAGCAAAGATTGTAGTGTGTGGATTAACCGTTACTTTTTAATACTTGTCCGGTAGATCACTTTTCCATCGTCATTCACTGTCTGCACCAACAATTCATTCCGCGTTGCGGAGAAGATCATAAAGCCATACTCCGACGCGGCCATCCTGCCTTCAGGTATCAAACGAACCGGTGTTCTTTCCGATGCCGCACCGGAAATAAAATGCTGCGTCTTCCCTGCTGTTACCAAATGCTGCAGGCTGTGCTCATGGCCTGACAGATATGCATCCACGCCGTATTTATCAAAGAGTGGCTTCAGCGATCTTCGAATGGCTTTGGTATCATAGCCTTCCGTTCTGCTGCCGCCGGTAAACATGGGATGGTGACCAACAACGATCTTCCACCGGATATTTTTTGAAGGATTGCCCAACACCTTCTGCAGCCATCTTTTTTGCGCCGATGAATCCTGCGTTTTTACATTCGGGCCGTATTCCGAATTGGAATAAAACTCCGGTATCAATGGATTGGTATCGATAAACACAAGCAACACCTGTTGCATTGTATCACCATTGATGGGAAAGGTTTTGGAGTAGTAACGGGCCGGCATCTTCCACCGGCGGCTGATTTTTGAATACTCTACCTGCGCATCGGGATTGGATTTGTAATCATGGTTGCCCAACACAAGATACCAGTCCCATTGCAGCGGGAAAGCCGTATAGATGTCTTCGTATGAGTATTTAAAAAGGGGATCCTGCGCACTGATCACACCACTGGGGTAAAAATTATCACCGGTTGCAATAATGAAATTGGCAGACATCGTTGCTGCTGTTCTTCCCATCTCTGCCGCCACTTGTTTTTGATGATCGGCGCCGTTGCGGCCCCAGTCGCCCATCACCAGGAAGTTCAATGCGCCTGGTTGCGGCATTAACGCGGTATCGTGCCAATTATATAACCCACTATCCCTAATGTACACTTGAGCATTCACCGAAACCAGGCTGGCAGAACAAAGAAGCAGTGCAACTATTTTTTTCATTATTCGAAGAAGGATCATCGATGGTTTAGGAAAATGTCAATGTGTGTGTAAACGGTGTAGTGCCCGTCAGGTAAACATGCATGCCTTCTGTGCGCAAACTGCCGAAGTGTGTTGCATAGCGTTCGCCTTCCAGGTTGGTAACCTGCTTATGCTTTGCTATACCCGGACCAAACTCGATGGCATCACCGGTCATCTCGTATTTACCTGTACCGCTCTCTAGAAAATAGTTCTCATTTTCACCACCCGTTACGCCGCTTAACTTGCCGCCTTTTGCAAAGCATAGTTCAATGGTCACGTTCACGCCGGCCTGGCCTTCCACATCAAACAGCAAATTATTGCGTCCAGCCGCTTCGGTTAGTGTAATGGTGATCTGTAATGATTTGACATTGCTCACCGGACGTTTGCGGAAATCCATTTTGTTCCAGAACCGGCCATCGGTGCTTTCGGTTAATGCATAATCGCCGTCTTTTTTGCGCAACTGTTTTGGCAACGGCTGGTAATAAGGCGCGGTGATCTTCTTCGAAAGAACATAACTCTTGCCCACCTTTTTCAATCCCTCACTGTAAAAATAACCGGTGCTGAAAAAACTGGTGGAAAGCCGCAGGTAATTAAGAGCAGCCGTGCCCTTCCGGTATGAAAAAAAATCAGGGCTGCACGACCGGCCCGATGCGATGATCAGCGGCCAGTCGACGCCGCCAAATAACGTGCTGGTAATATTATTTCTGCGAATACGCAACAGATGCGAATGCGTAAAAACCTTTTCGTATTGAAGCGGGAGAGGAGCAGCCGATGGCAGTTGATTCAGCAATAAAGGTTCTTCTAAAAAATGAATCAGTTCCCGCTTTACTATCCGGTCGGTAAACTCGGGGTGGCTTTCAATTTGTTTGGTGATAGCAGCAAAAAACGGGCTCCTGTCTTTAATGGCCATATACCGGTAGAGCAGGTAGTAGCTCAGATTACTGAGCCTAACATTCGCGTCGGGCCGCCAGGGGTATTGGTCCTGCCGGCGGGAATCATTCGATACCAGGTCGCCGTCCGGTTCCGTATAATAATAAGTTGTTTCAAGATTTTTGCGAACAGGTTCAAACAGGGCCGGTTTATTTAAGAGCCGGGCCATCGTTAGAAAAGCGCTGTCTTCTACCATTGAATAAATCCGGCTTCGCTCAGGGTAGTTGCCATCGGTGTTGATGAAGATGCCTTCGCCCAGCCAGTCATCAATGCGCTCAACATATTTCCTGTCAGGAAATAAAGCATTGAGACGGGCAAGTGCCGCACAGATCACCCAGCGATGATTGGGGGTGTGTACGCCACCCGCTACCAATGCGCTGCCTGCTTTGCGTAGAAATGTGGTGATATTGGTTTTTACACGGGCTAAAGAAGCTGCTTTTTCTTTGAGAAGCGGGAATGCTGCTGCGGTTATCACTTCTATGATAAAGGCCGTATCGGGCGGCGATTCGAGGTTGCCTACGTTGACCGTGCCGTCATCTGCCTGCGCTTTCAGCAAATGCTGCGAAAGCTTTTCAAGAGGTATGACAAGTGTTTCACTCCGATAATAGCGTGATGTTGGCGAACAGTAAGAGGCTGTCAGCACATTAAAGTCATGGCCAATTCTCCGGCTGAATGTACGGTTGTCAAAATCCGATTTCAGCAGGTCATCCACTTGTCCGTCGTTTGCATCAACAAGCTTTTTTAACAGTGATGCATCCTGCGTGTTCTTGCTTCCTTCCTGTGCAAACAACAAACGCGGAAGCGGTGCAACCATCAGAATGGCCCCTGCCCTGAACGATTGTTTC
>DASVSM010000499.1:0-7829 GCA_036388115.1 Flavisolibacter sp. | reverse complement strand
CCATCCAGCCTCAACGCAAAGTTTGAATTCAGCGTTCCCATCCACGAGGTTGAAAACTGCAAGGCATCATCTGCCTTTACCAGTCCATTTCCTGCAATGGCAAGGCCAAGCGCAATAAATGATACCAGCAAAGCCCAGCTTCTGACAGTGCGTTCATTCTTCAGAAAGAACGAAAGCAAGCCGCCGATGAGTGGAACTAAAAAGAGTAATAAAACAATCATAAATACAAGTTCGATTTAGGAAGTATGCGGTGGTTTTATTAACCAGCATCTGTACTTCTATTTATCTTCCGTTGCGTCGCACTCGTGTGCTGCAACTAATCTATTCAGCATTGCCTGAACGGTGATGTGTGGACTCTTGGGATAGGCAGGATATACTTATCCAACGAATCATATACATCCTATCAATCCAGTTCAGATTACTTTCTTAAAAAGAATTGCACAACAAACAACAACACCATGCTAATCACCATTAGCAACACATAAGCACCCACCTGCCCGCTTTGTAACCACCGCATCTGCCTGCCACCATAGTTTACCAGTCTTCCTACGCCGTTCACCATCGCGTCAATTGTTCCGCGTTCAATGAACCTGTTAATAAAACCACTGAAGGCATTCAATGGCTTTACAATAATTGCATTGTAAAATTCATCCACATACCATTTGTTCTCCAGAAAACTGCCAACAGCAGAGGACTGTTCTTCTTTGTAATTCTTATATCGAAACCAAGCTATCAGAATTGCCGCGACTGCAATGACAGTTGTGAGAGCAACCAGTATCCATTCAGTTGAATGATCAACGTGAATTTCTTTCGATTGAACAACAGGGCTTAAGAAGTCAGATAGTCTTTCGCCGCCGTGCATAAATAATTCCGGAATACCGATCCAGCCGCCAATGATGGAAAGAATAGCCAGGATGATAAGCGGAATGGTCATTGCAGCCGGGCTTTCATGGATATGATGCTTTTGCTCTTCTGTTCCTCTGAAACTTCCATTGAAGGTGATGAACAACAACCGGAACATATAAAAAGCAGTTAAGGCCGCTGTTAACAACCCAACGCCATAAAGAATTTTATTGGAATCAAATGCACTCAGTAAAATCGCATCTTTTGAAAAGAAACCACTGAATGGCGCAATACCTGCAATGGCCAGACAACCGATCAAAAATGTGGTATAAGTAATTGGTAATTTTTTTCTCAATCCACCCATGGTACGAATGTCCTGATTGCCGCTAACCGCATGAATGACTGAGCCGGAACCAAGGAACAACAGGGCTTTAAAGAAGGCATGCGTCATCACATGGAAGACAGCCGCTACATAGGCTCCAGTGCCCAGGGCAAGGAACATATAACCTAGCTGGCTGACGGTTGAATAAGCCAGCACTTTTTTAATATCATTTTGACGAAGTGCGATGGTTGCTGCAAGGAAGGCCGTGGCGGCGCCAATGATAGCAACAATCTGCAAAGTCAATGGTGCAGCGGTATATAAAATATTACTGCGGGCAATCATGTAAATACCAGCGGTCACCATCGTTGCGGCATGGATGAGGGCAGATACCGGTGTTGGACCCGCCATCGCATCGGGCAACCAGGTGTACAAAGGAATTTGTGCACTCTTACCGGTTGCTCCCAGGAATAATAACATCGTGATACCAACCAGGTCACCGGTAGTAAATTTAGCAAGGGTTGCCGTGGTCAGCACATCACTATAGTTGACCGAGCCAACCCTGGCAATGATCCAAAATACCGCTAACAAAAAGCCAAGGTCACCAATGCGGTTCATAACAAAGGCTTTCTTTGCCGCCTTTGTATAGTCTACATTTTTAAACCAATAGCCTATCAATAGATAGGAACACAGACCAACACCTTCCCAACCAATGAACATGATGACATAGTTGGCTCCCATTACCAGCAGCAGCATCGAAAACACAAACAGGTTGAGATAAGCGAAATAGCGTCCAAAATGCTCCCGTTTTTCCTCGTGCATGTAAGCAGTGGAATACACATGAATCAAAAAGCCAACGCCAGTAATAATCAATAAGAAAAGAGAAGACAATTGATCGATCTGAAAAGCAAAAGGAATTTTTAGCGAACCTACGTTGATGAAATCAAAGTACTTTATGACCGGATCGCCAATGATCTTTGCACTGCTGCTGATTTGTTTACCACCACCAATAGCATCCAGGTTCAGAAAAGCGTAAATACTGATAATAAAAGAACCCAAAACGGATCCGCTTCCAATGGCACCTATCAATCCCTTGGACAGTTTCTTCCGTAACAACCCATTGATCAAAAAACCAATAAACGGTAAAAGCGGAATGAGTAAGATTAAGTTCTTCATGTTATAAGCTTCAAGCTGCAGGCGTAGAAGCTGTAAGCCAGCCCTAAAGGCTTGTAGCTTGCAGCTAATGGCTTGCCGCCTCTCTAGTGTTTTAGTCTGTTCAAAAAGTTTACATCCACTGAATGTGTATTGCGGAAGAGCATTACAATGATGGCGAGCCCTACGCTTACCTCTGCTGCTGCCACCACCATGATAAAGAACACAAATAATTGTCCTTCGCTTCCCGCATTTGCGTTCGTTGCAGCGTTTGCCAGGTGATGCATTTTTGAAAATGCCACCAGCAACAGGTTCACAGCATTTAACATCAGCTCAATACACATAAATATGATGATGGCGTTACGGCGTGTAAGCACGCCAACAATGCCAATTACAAACAAGGCAACAGAGAGAAAAATGTAGTACTTGATGTCCATAATAAACAATTAGCTGATTAGCTAATTAGCGAACTAGCTAATTATGAAATATTCATTGCTTCCTTCGGCTCTTCTACTCTCCTGATCTCTTCTTCCGGCATAGCAAGGGGTCGTTCGTCACGTTTACCAATCACCACGGCACCTACCATTGCACTCAAAAATAAAATGCTTGCTATTTCAAAAGGAACCACGTACTCGGTAAAAAGCACATGACCAAGGTTTTGAATTAAACCAATCTCACCTGTTCCCAGTTCTGTCATCCTGGCTTCGGTGTGGCGAAGTGCCGCCACTAATACAAGCAACAAACTTCCACCGGCAACAGCACCAGCCAGTTTCAGCCACTTGCTTTTTTGTGGCTCAGTGTCTTTGCTCAGGTTCATTAACATGATGACAAACAGAAACAGCACCATGATGGCGCCGGCATAAACGATGATATTCACTACCGCGAGAAACTGGGCATTCAGCAAAATATAATGGCCGGAAATAGTAAAGAAAGTAACAATGAGCCACAGCACGCTGAACACAGGGTTCTTACTGGTGATGACCATCAGTGCGCTGAAAAGGGACATTCCTGCAAGTCCCCAAAAAAGAATCTCTGTTATGCTCATGCAGTTGGTTAAAATTATTTCACTCCGGTACCAATAGAGCCTTTGGCTTTTTCGTAACCTTCAGGATCAGTGTTTGGATCCGGAATGAGTAAATCGTCTTTTTTATAAATAAATCCTTTGCGACCATAGTTTGCTGGCGCAAATGTTTGCGTCAGGTACACGGCATCTTTTGGACATGCTTCTTCGCACAGTCCGCAGAAAATGCAGCGCAGCATGTTGATTTCATACTTGGCCGCATATTTTTCTTCGCGGTACAAATGCTCCTCACCGGGCTGGCGTTCTGCGCCTTCCATTGTGATAGCTTCTGCCGGACAGGCTACGGCGCAAAGGCCACAGGCTGTACAGCGTTCGCGGCCTTCTTCGTCGCGGTTTAAAATATGCAGGCCACGGAAAACGGCAGAGAACGGACGTTCCTGCTCCGGGTAATTAATGGTCGGCGTCTTTTTGAACAGGTGCGAAAACGTAATGCCCATGCCTTTAAAAATGGAAGGCAGATAGAGCTTTTCCATCAGCGTCATCGGCTTGCGCTCGACCTGTTTTTTTCTATTTGTTAATGATTGCATTTATTCCTTAAACTTTTAAAATCTTTTGCACACTTTTTTCCAAGTTCTTTAAATCCCCTGTAATAACTTCCCAAACCGTAATCCAATTGATTCGAAAATATTCATATGAACAATCAGGTTTCTAAAGCCAATTATTTCTTTCCAGCTAATCTCCTGATAGCTTTCTCTTACTTCGGCACTCATTTTAGCAATTGCTTCAGAGATGACTATTAAGTTTGCATGACAGGCATCCTTTAATAATTCATTTCTATAAAATTCATCTTCCGGTACTCCTGTAACAAATCCGTCAATCTTTTGAATTCTATAAAGTATTTCTTCAAATCTTTTCTTATCTGCCTCATTCATTATGCTGCAGGTGTTTCAGTTGATACTAATAGAATTTTATCCCTTTCGATAGCTATCTTTAAATCTTCATATATGCAATCGGCTGGCACAACATCGACTTTTTTTGAAAAAATGTCTCCAAGGTCTACATACCAGCCATAAAAACTTAACCCAACTCTTTGAGAATAATCTAACTCCACCAATAAATCCACATCACTCTTCTCATCGGCCTCACCTCTCGCATACGACCCAAACAGGTAAACTTTTTTCACCGGCTTATCCTTAAAATACTCCGATACGGTTTGTTTTATTTGTTCGGTCGTCAACATAATTCCGGCGCAAATTTAGCCGATTTAAACCCTAAAATTGCTTTATTTATTCAGCAGTAAAACCACAACTGCTGTAATTAACATATTTACCAAAGCCATTGGCAACAGGACTTTCCAGCCAAGGTTCATTAACTGATCAAAACGGAAACGCGGAATGGTCCAGCGGATCCACATGAAAAGGAAAATGGACACAACCGCTTTTGTCATCAACACCAGAAAGCCAACCAATCCTACCCACCACTGTTGCCCCCATGCTGCTTCATTTACAAACGGAATATCATAGCCGCCAAAGAACAAGGTTGCCATTACCACGCCGCTGATGAACATGTTGATGTATTCGGCAAACAGGTAAAAACCCAGTTTCATGGATGAATATTCCTGGTGATAGCCAAAGTTCAATTCATTTTCCGCTTCCGGTAAATCAAACGGCGTACGGTTACATTCCGCCAGGGCGCATACAAAAAAGATAAGAAAGCCCAGCGGTTGGTAAAGAATATTCCAGCCGTGTTGTGTTTGATAGGTTACGATGGTGCTCATTCTTAAATCACCTACCAGCATCAATACGGCAATCAGCGAAAGGCCCATTGCCAACTCATAAGAGATCATCTGCGAAGCACCGCGAATAGCCGCCAGCAGCGAAAATTTATTGTTGGATGCCCAGCCACCGATCATGATTCCATACACACCCAAACTCACCACCCCGAAAATATAAAGGATACCAATGTTTACATCGGCAATTTGAAGTGGCACCTGCCTACCCGCAATATCGATGGTCCAACCCCAGGGAATCACAGCGCTGGTCATGGTGGCCGTGATCATTGCCAGCAATGGACCCATAATAAAAAGAGCTTTGGAAGACATTGTTGGGATGATCTCTTCCTTCATAAATAGCTTTACTCCATCTGCCAGCGGCTGAAATAGACCGAATGGACCTGCACGGTTCGGTCCTCTTCTGTCCTGCAAAAACGCCGCGATTTTTCTTTCTGCGTAAGTGCTGTACATCGCTACGATCAGGGCCGTAGTGACTATAACAGCAATCAGGATAAATTTCTCAAGAATAATGAACCAGTCTATTTGTAATAAATACATAGCTATGAGCTGTTAGTTGCAAGCTGCAAGCATATTGCTTTACAGCTGAAGCCTTTTTTTGTTAGTCAACTTTTTACTACTATCAACTTTCGTTGTGATCTTTAATTTGTTCTCTGGTAAGTAAGAATATATAAGAACTACTCTTGTATGTTCTATGTCCTACTCGGCAACGTTTTTTCAATTTTTTTTCTAGTTATCAAAGGTTTTAAATATTCCATTATCAAACTAGAAAACGTAATGGACAAACCTAAAGCCAAAGCATCTTTTTGTGTCCAGCCAAAAACCCACAGGAAAATTCCGTAACAAACCGCACCGATAAGAACAGCAGCAATCAGGTTGAAAAGAAACTTTTTCATTTTATGGTGTGTTTGGATTTGTTGTCTCCGTTCCGGCCATGTTCCTTCCTTTGCCTTCTTTGACATCCGTTACGTTCACACCAACCGATTTTGGATTGCCGTTAAAGGTTGCACCGGTTGCCGGACCATTGATCTCGTTCAGGTCGACCTGGTTAATATCCGTCACCTCTTTAATGTCCATCAGCAACTTTGGCTTACGGCCATCCATCACTTCTGCAATGGTTTCTTTTGGCTTTACAACATTGGTGTAATGCCCGGCGTTGATCACCGAATGGCGGTTCAATTGCGTTGATCCCTCAATCACCCAATCGCTTACTTTTTTCTTTTCAAAACGACATTCGTTACAAATCCATTCTTCTACTTCACCCCACTGGTCCTTTCTTGCCGTTACCCGCAGTACATCATCACCACGCATCCACAACCTTACAGCTCCTTTGCAGTGTGGGCAGTCACGGTGCGCATCTACCGGCTTGGTAAACCAAACGCGGTTTTTAAAACGGAATGTTCTATCCGTTAACGCACCTACCGGGCACACGTCGATTACGTTTCCAATTTTGTTGCTTTCCAGTGATTTCTGAATGTAGGTCGCAATCTGGGAATGATCGCCTCTGTCCAACACTCCGTGCTCACGTTGCCCTGCAATCTGGTTGGCCGTATGCACACAGCGATAGCAAAGAATGCAGCGGGTCATGTGCAATTGAATATATGGACCAATATCAATGCGTTCAAAAGTTCTGCGTTTGAACTCGTAACGTGTTGCTTCTGCACCATGCTCGTAGCTCAGATCCTGCAGATCACACTCGCCGGCCTGGTCACAGACAGGGCAGTCCAAGGGGTGGTTCAACAACAGAAATTCTACCACGCCTTTTCTTGCTTCCAGCACGGCAGGATTAGTAATGTTCTCAACGATCATCCCATCCATCACCTGCGTACGGCAGCTTGCTACCAGCTTGGGCATCGGACGGGGATCGGCCGTTGAACCCGCAGCCACTCTTACCAGACATGTACGGCAATAACCACCAGTGTTTTCCAGCTTGCTGTAATAACACATCGTTGGGGGCACAATGTCACCACCAATCTTGCGAGCAGCCATCAGGATGGTTGTTCCCGGCTCCACTTCAGTGGTGATGTTGTCTATTGTTACTTTAAATAATTTTTTTTCTTCAGCCATTATAAGTTAAAAGTCAAAATTAAAAATTCAAAAATTGCTTCTTTAACTTTCAGCATTTACCACAATTGTGGCAATTATTTTTGATATCTCATCTGCTTCTTTAAGCAGATCGTCGATTTTATTCTTATCAGTCTGCATCGTATCCCGTATTAAGCAAAGCCAATACTTTGTTTCGTTTGCAGATTTCAGTGCAATCACATAGAAGTTCTTCCAATCTTTTTTAGAACTACCCGCTCTCCCTTCCACCACATTTGCACCAATCGAAGTTGCACTTCTTATTAACTGGTCGAATAATGAATAGAAGACTACATTCTTTTACAAACATGATCACTTCCTTCGCAAAGAAGAAGCAACGATGCCTGATGTTGTAAGGTTTATCAGGTTCTTCTATTAGATTGTCGGGGCCCATTATAAGTTAAAAGCCAAAATGGTTCTTTTGTATGAGAAGACGCTGTATGGTTCAGCGGCTCTATTTTTACTTTTGAATTTTGACTTTGTTACTTCTAACCAACTGCTACTTCCAACGGATCAGCATAATGCGCCAATCCAAAATTTCTTCTTTGTGCTTCGTCAGGATTCAACACGTGCCATTCAAATTCATCTCTAAAATGACGAATAGCCGCTGCCACAGGCCATGC
>DASVSM010000498.1:0-5427 GCA_036388115.1 Flavisolibacter sp. | reverse complement strand
CTTGCGATCTTCTCTGCATAATGCTCCATGGTGGTAACTACCAATGGTGTAAGATTAAACGCTGGCAGCACTGCATTGCTATCGCCGCTATGAATACCGGCTGGCTCAATGTGTTCCATTACACCCATCACATGAAAGTCTTCGCCGTCAAAAATGGCGTCAATCTCTGCTTCCTGGCAACGATCAAGGAAATGATCAACCAAAATTTTATTGCCGGGAATATGTTTTAATAGCGAGATCACTGCCTTCTCCACTTCGTCATCGTTGATAACGATCCGCATCCGTTGTCCGCCCAAAACATAACTGGGTCGAACGAGCACAGGATAACCAACCCGGTTGGCTACTTCAATGGCATCATCCACACTGAAGGCGGTACCATATTCGGGATAAGGTATTTCCAGTTCTTTCAGCCTGTCGCTGAAGCGGCCACGGTCTTCGGCAATGTCCATATTGTCGTAAGAGGTACCAATAATAGGAATGCCTTTTTCGTGCAAACGTTTGGCAAGTTTTAAGGCTGTTTGTCCGCCCAGTTGCACAATTACCCCGGCAGGTTTTTCCAGCTCGATGATCTCCCACAAATGTTCCCAGAAAACCGGCTCGAAATAGAGCTTGTCAGCCATGTCGAAATCAGTGGAAACGGTTTCGGGATTGCAGTTGACCATGATGGCTTCATAGCCACATTCTTTAATAGCCAGCAGGCCATGCACACAGCAATAATCGAATTCAATCCCTTGTCCGATACGGTTAGGGCCCGAACCAAGCACAATGATTTTTTTTCGGTCGGATATGGCGGATTCGTTGTGTTGTAGTTGATCGTTCATTTTCGTTCGTGTTTTAGGTGTGGCTTAGTCTTCAAAGACGGTTTCCCAAAGCAGGGAAAAACCGGGGAGCGAAGCCACCGGCACAGCGCCTGGATCGGCGTATTCGCCGCTTAGTTTGTAGCGACCGGTTTCATTGAGCCGGTAGCAGGTGATGGTTTTTTCTCCGGGGGCCACAATCCAGTATTCGGGCACGCCGCTTTCTTCGTAAAGCGCAAATTTTTCGTTGATGTCGCGGTCAATATTGCCTTTGCTCAATACCTCAATGATGGTGTCCGGTGCGCCGATGCAACCTTGTTCATCCAGCTTGGCCGGATCGCAAATGATGCATATGTCGGGTTGCACAACGGTATAAATTTCTGAAGCGCCGGGCATTGGCAGGCGTACGTCAAAGGGAGCGATGTAAACCTTGCACGGTTTGCGGCGAAGGTGATTTTCCAGTTCTGAAAAGATACGTCCGGCCAATTGCTGATGCAGGCGCTTAGGCGCAGGGCTCATGCGCCGGATGCGGCCCTTGAACAGTTCCACATATTCGTCGAAACGCCAGGTGAGGTAATCGGCATAGGTATAGGTGCCGTTCAAGTCCAGCTCGTTAACGTCGGTGATGAATTTCATGGCACTTGTTTCTTTCAAAACTACAAATTTTACCCCTCGAAGGTGCTGTAGAAATAAGGTGTCTTCGCTTCAAATTCGGCACTGCAGGTGTCCACCATTTTATACACACGGGTGATACCGGCTGCTTTGCGTTTTTGATAAACGTCTTCGTCTTCGGCATCGCCCAGGATGCGGGCAATCTGCTCATCGCTAAAGCCGTGGATTTTTGCCTGCTTCAACAACTCGACAGGCAGGTCATTGATGCCATATTTTTCAAGTTCTTTTTCGATGGTGCAAATTTTTTGGATCTCATAAATAAACCAGCGGTCGATGCCTGTTGCTTTGGCAATGGTGTTCACGCTAATGCCCAGCATCAGGCAATCTTTCAGACGAAAGATGCGATCCCATTTTGGTATTTTGATGTAGTCCAGCAGCTCTTCGGATTTCATGGCGCTCTTGCCATAATAGCCCAATCCTATCGCATTGTTCTCAAGGCTCTGACAGGCTTTTTGCACCGCTTCGGTAAAGCTGCGGCCGATGGCCATTACTTCACCCACGCTTTTCATTTGCAGTCCCAGTGTATCATTGGCGCCTTTGAACTTATCGAAATTCCAGCGGGGAATTTTAACGATCACGTAATCGAGTGCCGGCTCAAAATAGGCAGAAGTGGTTTGAACGATCGGGTTCTTTAATTCATCCAATGTATATCCGATGGCAAGTTTTGCGGCAATTTTTGCAATGGGATAACCGGTTGCTTTTGAAGCCAGCGCTGAGGAGCGGCTAACCCGCGGATTGATCTCAATGGCAATGATCTCTTCCGTGTCCGGATTAAGAGAGAACTGCACGTTACAACCGCCGGCAAAATTTCCGAGGTCACGCATCATACGGATGGCAGTGTCCCGCATCAGTTGAAAAGCCGTATCGCTCAACGTCATCGCCGGTGCCACTGTAATGGAGTCGCCCGTATGCACACCCATCGGGTCGAAGTTTTCTACTGTACAAATGATGACAACATTATCGTTTGCATCACGCAATAACTCCAGCTCAAATTCTTTCCAACCCAGCACAGCCCTTTCTACCAGCACTTCGTGAATGGGAGATGCCTGCAAACCACGGGTGAGGGCTTCTTCCAGTTCCGATGCATCGTGCACAAAACCGCCGCCGGTTCCACCCAGCGTGAACGAAGGACGGATGACCAATGGAAACCCAATTTCCTGCGCAAATTCTTTACCTTCTAAAAACGAATTGGCAGTTCTTGCGGGAGCTACCGGCACACCAAGCTGGATCATCCACTGGCGGAATTTTTCCCGGTCTTCCGCCTTGTCAATGGCTTTAATGTCAACCCCAATCAGCTTCACATTGTATTGTTGCCAGATGCCAAGGTCTTCGGCTTCTTTTGCCAGGTTGAGTGCTGTTTGCCCGCCCATGGTGGGTAGAACAGCATCAATTTCGTTCTCCTGCAATATTTGTTCAATACTTTCTACTGTTAAAGGAAGAAGATAGACCCTGTCGGCCATCATCGGGTCGGTCATAATGGTGGCAGGGTTGCTGTTGATCAGAATGACCTTTACGCCTTCTTCACGCAAGCTTCTTGCAGCCTGTGTTCCGGAGTAGTCAAATTCGGCGGCCTGACCGATGATGATAGGGCCCGAACCAATAATGAGAACTGTTTTTATTGATTTGTCTTGTGGCATTTGTTATTTGGGTTTACCTGTTCACTTGTTACCTGTTCACTTGTTGTATACTGACATGTGAACCTGTAAACTTGTGAACCCGTGAACGATTTAAGCGGGCACAAAAAAACCGGGTTGTTGCCCGGGGTGCAAATGTAATAGAAAAGAGGTTGCTCGCCGGTTATTTTTCTGGTTGCAAGGCATAAAAAAACCGCCTGATGGCGGCTCTTTCTTTTTGCGGCGACCATTAGCCACCGTAGCTAACATCATTTGCAAAGTTGCTTTCCCGTGCGGTTGGTGTAGAGCCATTCTGGCCAAATTTGTCCTTTAAAGTACCGAGGTTGTCATTCACCATTTTCTTGCCTTTGTTCATCAGGTCAGATCTTTCCTGAGCGCTCATTTTAGATACTTTGTACAAGCCATAAGCAGCAGCTCCGGCTAAAAGTAGAGATCCTAAACTTGGTTTTGCCATAATGATTATGTTTTATAGTTTGAAAAAATAGTTGGCTTATGAAGCGGTTGTTGTACCGGTAGTGTCATCGGCGGCGGCCTTTGCGCCTGCTTTTGCCCCGGATGCGCCACCAAAAAGGTTGTTGAAAAATTCTTCCACCTTCGGCATGTGCTCTTTAAAGGTATCGGTGCCCTTTGTCTTCAGCTCATTAAAATACTCCAGGGCCTGGTCTTCTGCGGATACGGCCTGGTCTTTCAGCTTATTTGCTTTTTCTTTCAGCGAAGTTGCCAGCTTTTCCTTTTCCTCGTCCGACATGGTGGTGTACTTGTAGGCGCCAAAGGCAGCCGCCGCACCCAGTAGAAATGTAGCCCATTGCTTATTGTTAATACTCATAAAACATTTTTTGTTGAGACAGTCATTCCGCTACCAATTTTGTGCCTGCTATTAAAAAAGCTGGAATAGAGATTGAAACATTAGAAGTTCCGAAAAAATCAGGCTGGATGCACAAAAAATTACTCATTCTATTTTTTTTTATCATATTTCAGGTAGTTGGTAAGACACAGGATTATCCCCGGAATTATTTCCGCCACCCACTAAATGTTCCCATGCAACTGGTAGCCAACTTTGGCGAGATCAGGGCAAATCATTGGCACATGGGGCTGGATATACGAACGCAGCAACGGGAAAACCTTCCGGTATATGCAGCGGCGGAGGGTTATGTATCAAGGGTTTTGGTTGAGCCCGGCGGGTTTGGACAGGCGATCTACATTACGCATCCAAATGGGTTTACCACGTTGTATGCCCACATGAATGCGTTTTATGCCGACCTGCAGCAGCACGTAAAAAATGAGCAATACCGGAGAGAATCCTGGAAAGTTAATTTGGAATTATCGCCTGATCAGTTTCCCTTGAAGAAAGGTGACTACATTGGTTTAAGTGGAAACACAGGTGGTTCAGCTGGCCCGCATGTGCACTTTGAAATTCGGGATGCCAAAACGGAAAAAGTGCTGAACCCTTTGCTGTTTGGGTTTCCCATTCCGGACGTTGTACCACCGTCGGTTGTACGGCTGGCGATGTACGACAGGAACAGGAGCACTTACGCACAATCGCCCCAATTGCTGAACATTCAGCGGACAAGGAATAACACCATCAGGGTGGGATCGAACAGGCTCAGTTTTGCCGTGGGAACAACGGATAGATTCAGCGGATCAAACAATCCAAACGGAATATATTCAGCCAAAGTTTATGTGGATGAGCAGCCTGTTTCCTCTTTTACACTCGACAATATTGGCTACGACGAAACCCGTTACATTAATGCGCAGATTGATTATCCCTATGAGGCAAGAGGTGGCGCATCGCTCCAGCACATCACACCATTGCCCGGTGCAACAGCAGTGGCATACGATACGTATGGCGGTGATGGTGTTATCCAGTTAACCGACAATGAACCACATGCGGTGTTGATTGAAGTATATGATGCAAATAAAAACGTGACAAGAATTCCTTTCCGGATTCAATACGATGGGTTGTTACTGCCGGCATCAAATACGTCTGCGGCCGAACAATTTTTACCCAATCAGATAAATGTATTTGAGCGGGATGATTTTCAAATTGTGACATCTGAAAAAACAATGTACGATGCCGCGAATGTCTCCTCCAGCACAACCAGCAATAGAGCGGCCAATGCCGTTTCGCCTTTGTACAGTTTTTTAAGTTCTGCTATTCCTTCGCATGATTCGGTAGCTGTTCGCATTAAACCGGCAGAAACTATTGCTGAGGAATGGAAGAACAAAATCGTTATCAGGAGTGTGTCAGGAAGCCGCACATCGGTACAAAAAGCAACCTGGCAAAAAGGCTGGCTGATGGCGCGGTTCCGGCAGTTTGGAACCTA
>DASVSM010000497.1:0-7271 GCA_036388115.1 Flavisolibacter sp. | reverse complement strand
ACTCAAATAAAAGTCACCTGTGGAAAATGAAACGTCTGTTTGATTGGTTGTACCCAGATCCCAGAATTTTCTTTTTTCATCCGGGCGGGCTTCGTAAGTAACTCTTTGTGTATCGCCGTTAAACGCCCGACCAATTTGACGCAGACTACCATCAAATTCATCGCCGTAACCTTGGTTTTCAATACCATCATAAACGCCAATTCCATTTACATCAACAGAAGAACCGGATCCGAAACGGGTTTGAAACTTTGGCATAAAGGACACCTGCGAAACTTGGAAGGTGTGGCTGGCCGAGATAGTAGGCCTGTTTCTGTTACCTCTTCTGGTAGTAACAACAATGGCACCATTTACTCCGTCCGGACCGTAAACCGCCGTAGCTGCGGCAGACTTTAAGATGTTTACATCCTGAATATCATTCGGGTTGATAGAGTTTAAAAAGCTTAAAGCAATGGGTACGCCATCTAAAATAAGCATGGGCTGATTGTTACCAGTCAGGGAACGAATACCTCTTAAGGTAATCCTCGTATTTTCAAACACGCCGCTGTTCACCGTTTGAACGTTCAAGCCGGACACTTTTCCCGTTAAACCATTTTGCAGGTTAACTGGTTTTGACTGAGTTACTTCCTGTCCTCTCACCCTGGCAGTAGAATAGCCAAGTTCTTTGGCTTGGCGCTGCTGCCCCAAGGCTGTGGTTACAACTACTTCAGTCAATTGCTGATTACTAGTAGCTAATGTAAAACTGGCGGTAGCACCGCTCACCGTAATTGTTTGCGATTGATGGCCGCTTGCAGTTGACTGCAGTTGTGATCCATCGGCCACTCTAATGGAGAATGCTCCATTTGCATCCGCCTTCACAACATTGTTCTTCCCAACTTCAGTTATGGTGGCAAAAGGGACCGGTTCCCCTTTGTCATCACGAACTGTGCCCGTCACAGTACGTTGGGCAAACGCCAGCACAGAGAGCACCAGCATCGATAGCAGTAGCGTAAATTTTCTCATGAAATTCTAAATTTTAGATTTTAAAAAGCATTGAATTCTATATAAACCAAAGGAATATAACCTGTTGAGACAATCTTCCTCTGCAGTTTGCTGCGCCAAGTTATAGGATTTTTGAGAAAACGGTAAAATTTTGTCAAAAAATAAATGTTCTGAAATTCCTTATAAATGGTTGTGAATCAAAATTCTCGCATAATTTGAAGCCTAAATTCGGTTCGTTTATTTCCCCGAATCTCATCCAGGCCCGAACCAATTGAATGTTTTTGCAGGTAGGCTGTTTGTGCAAAACGTACCCAGCAATGAAGCTGAGGCAGAATTGGAAAGTTCAAATTCATGTAGTAGCGTAACCCCTTATCATAAAACACAGGAATAGAAAAGCTGTTTAATACATCACTTTCATAGGCATAAATCCGGCTGTCATAACTGTCTGTTTCAAAATACTGCAAGCGAAAGTTTCCCTTCAGCTTACCAAAAGATTGCGAAGTTTCAATAAAGGTTAGGAAGCCTTCTGCTTTATTCGCACCCTTTTTATCAAACCAAATCATTTCCGTACGTCCCTTGATCGTAAAGCCTGCATTCCATTGGTAAACAAAGTGAAACCGCAGGTTCTGTTTTATTTTATCGGCAGGAAACTGAATAACCGGCTCCGGGCCGGATCCGTTGACCGGTTTATTTTCTGTCCGGTACCTAAGATAGACTTCTGCTCTCTTGCTGGGTACCAGCGTTACCTGTAATAAGTAATCGCTTCCCTTGCTTGGCGCAGAAACCCGGTATTTGAGGAATGGGAACTGGTAAATGTCTGCGTAACAGGCTACCTGCCAGCCAACAGCGGGCCGAAATAGAACACCGGCAAACATTCCTTTTTCATTACCGGGCAAGCTGTTTTCTGTAAAAGCGTTTCCAAATGGCGACTGGTAGCCTTTTGAGATGTTCCGGTACAACAAGGAGACATCAATTTTTTTATCCAGGCTAATTAATAGTCCCTGTACTACTGCCATGCTAGCATTCTTGTCGACCGCGATCTCTCCAAACAGATGCATATTAGTATAGGTATAGCTATAATCGAAACTGGTATTCAAAACCCGCCTGCCCGACAAAGCGAAGTAGTTATAAGGTTCGTTCCGTTTTTCTATTGGCAAAGAGAATTGATGAACGACTGCGTTCAAGCCAGCTTGTAAATTGCCGGTGTGGTATGACAAGTTCCCTCCAAAGGATACATCGGTTAGTTTATACCGGTCGGCTATTTCGTTTCTTGTGCGGTAGTAACCCGACGTTCCGAATGAAGTAAAATGACTGGTGGAATCAAATGCTAGGTTGCCACTGAATTTTTTGTAAGAAAAGAATGCAGTTGCTTCCCAATCTTTTACCCCTAACGTTACACCCACGCCGCGGTTAAAATAAAATTCGCCTGCCGAACGGTAGGGCAGTAGAACAGGCGACTGCCGTTTGCTGTTTATCACATCCACACTCTTGCCAAAGCCCAACGACTGCCACTGCGTTAGACCCTGACCAAGATTAACCGTGTAATCGCCCAGGGCAAGTGCTTTTAGTTTTCCAATATTCCGAACGAATAAATGAGCCGAATAAAAATCAAATCCCTGCTTTTGAGCTCCCTTAAAAAACTGCTCACCTGCGTCTTTGTCGGCCAACAACCCGTAATAAAGCAGGTTTTTATATTGGTAACGATACCGAAATAACAACCGGCTTGGGTCACCCAGGTAATGAGTTGTTAGCGACGTATCATATCCTTTTGATTTTTCAAGAATTCTCGTGTACCGAAAAAGCAGATCGTGGCCGCCACTTTTGAAACGGGATAGAAAAGCTTCTTTCACCGCTACGGCAGGCCCTACATAAACAAACGGCCGGATCTTTTGAATGGTCGCTACATCAAAGCCGGGAACAGCCTGCAATTCATAAATATCAATCAGCTTTCCAAAAAGATTCCGGTAACGAATAAAGTTTGCTATCTGCAGCCCGGTTAAAAAACGGACTGGCTGTAATTCTTCAGCGGTAGCTGTATTTAAATTAAGCGGATGTTTTCTGAAGAAATCCAGTTGCTGTAACAAGGCATCGTCTTCCAAACTTTCATCGCCAAGGTTTTCCAGCTGCTGCTGTGTTGATGCGGGCACTTCCTGCGCTGCCAGTGAAAGCGGCAAAGAGAAACAATATAGCAGCAACAGCTTCTTCATTGCCTGGGCGAATAAATAACTAATAAACCCGGCGTTACCCCCAGATAGGGGTGAAAGGAAGAAGTGATATCAAGCCGGAGGTTTTTCAATTTAACCCCAAAGCCCAGGTAATAAACGGAAGATGCCGAACTGATTCCGCTACGGGCAATTAATTTATCGTCGAAAACATATTGCAGCCCTGCCTTCACTGATACCGGTTGGTCTTCCGTTTTTACCACTTCAGCACCAATAAAAAGCTGGGAAGATGCATCATACCCAAGTCCAACAGAATAAATGGCTGGTAGCCTTTCAGTACCCGCTTTACCCATCTTCATGCCAACCGGGTTGTACAGGTGAACGCCTGTTTGAACAGCATCGGTTAAATGAATAATGGCACCGGCATCAAACGTTACGGCGGAGGCACTGCCATAGCCGCTTGTATTCACAGAAAAATAATTAAAGGCGACACCAATATCTAACCTGTCGCCAACCTTTCTCCCATACCCTAACCCAAGTGTGATTTCCTTATAATGTTCGCCACCGAAATAATCGCCTTTGACTCCAAAGTTGCCAGAAATTGTAGGCAGTGCGGCGGCAAACGAGTAGTTGGACAACTCCTGAAGTAAAAATCTCCGTTCCGAAAACACACCGGCAGAAAACTGCTTGATGCCTGCTAACGACGCACTGTTGCCCCGGAATGAAAAAGCATCCTTGAACTGAACGCTATAGGTGTGTAAAGAAGGGTAAATTGCACTGATCGGCGTTTGCATGGATTGGCTGTAAGTACAGGAAGCACACAGTAACAGTGCAGTAAAAAGCAGTGGCCCTTTCATCTGCAATTAGTTTGGTTCCTTGTAAGATAAAGAAGAAAATTGATATATGTCGTTCGAATAATGTGCTCCCTGAATAATAAACAGTATAGGCTGAAGCAACAAACCACAACCGAAAGTCCGCGTTAAACAACCCTAAACTTCAAACCGCAAACCCCAAACCCTTCTATCTTTGCCGGATGCAAATTTTAAATGGAAAGGAGGCGGCGCAGGCGATCAAAGATTCGTTGAAACTGGAGGTGGCGCAACTGGCCGCAAGAGGTACTCCTGTACCACACTTGGTGGCCATTTTGGTGGGGAATAATGGTGCAAGCGAAACCTATGTCGCCTCGAAAGTTAAGGCCTGCCACGAAGTAGGATATAAATCAACCCTGATTAGGCTGGAAGAAACAACATCGGAATTAAAGCTTCTGGAAATTATTCGCGGTTTAAATATCGACCCGGATGTAGACGGCATTTTGGTGCAACTGCCATTACCTGCCCACATCTCTGCGGAAGAAGTCATCAACACCATTGACTGCAACAAAGATGTAGACGGCTTTCATCCCAACAATGTGGGCCGCATGGTGCTGGGCCAGCCAACATTTGTGCCTGCTACGCCATACGGCATTATGCTGATGCTGGAGCATTATAAAATTGAAACCAGGGGCAAACATGCCGTAGTGATTGGTAGAAGCAATATTGTGGGAAGACCCATGAGTATCCTGTTAAGCGGAGCAAGCAATCCGGGTAATTGTACGGTCACTATTTGCCATTCCAGCACCGGAAACCTGGCGGAGATCTGCCGTTCGGCCGATATTATTGTGGCCGCTTTGGGCCAGCCTGGCTTTGTAAAAGAAGACATGGTAAAAGAAGGTGCGGTAGTGATAGACGTCGGCATTACCCGTGTAGAAGACAAAAACAAAAAAAGCGGTTACCGTATCAGCGGCGATGTTGATTTTGCAGCGGTCGCGCCTAAAAGTTCTTTTATCACTCCCGTTCCCGGCGGTGTTGGTCCTATGACAATTGCTGCACTGATGAAAAATACATTCCGGGCCTGTGCCATGAAACACTACGATTAATGGAGAAAGGAGAATTGATGATAGAGAATGAAAGATTATCAGTCAGCACAACGCTTCCTGTAATGGAGCATTTCTATACATTGCAGGGAGAAGGTGTGCATACTGGCAAGGCCGCCTACTTCATTCGGTTGGGTGGTTGCGATGTAGGTTGTGTATGGTGCGATGTAAAAGAAAGCTGGGACAGCGGAAAACATCCGTTGTGGCATATTGAAGACTTGGTAGCAATAGTAAAAGAAACACCTGCACAGATCGTTGTCATCACCGGTGGCGAACCTCTTATGCACGACCTGCAACCGCTTACCAGAGCATTGCACAACGCAGGCCTCCGTGTTCATATTGAAACATCCGGATCCTCACCGGTTTCGGGGGAACTGGACTGGATCACCCTTTCGCCTAAGAAATTTAAAGCACCGCTCCCGGAGGTTTTACCGCATGCACACGAATTGAAGATTGTAGTTTTTAATAAATCGGATTTCGCCTGGGCAGAAGGTTGGGCGGCAGAGGTTTCTGGTCAGTGCCGGTTGTTTCTTCAGCCAGAATGGTCGAAAGCTGCGCAACTTACCCCTGATATTGTCGATTATATAAAGGCACACCCACAGTGGCAATTGTCTCTCCAAACACATAAATACATCAATGTTCCGTAGCGTTGCCGGAACGTTAAAACTCCCGTTGCAAACGATCGTCTTTTAAAGGTTCTTTATCTTCATTCCATGAAGAACCGCTTCGTTTTGCTCTTGTGTTTTTGCGCCTTGTTTTTTTCCTCTTCCGCTCAATACGATGTCACCAAAGTTGATCGCAAAGCAGTTGCCCTTTATGAAAGAGCCATTGAAATGGCTGACCTTTTAAAATACAAAGACGCGATTGCTTTGTTGCAACAGGCTATTGCAAGAGATGAATCGTATGTGGATGCTTATCTTTCTTTAGCCGGCGTGCATGGACAAATAAAAGATTATGCGCAAAGTGTAGCTGTATATGAAAAGGCATTTTCGCTGGACACTGCTACGGCATCCGACCCGGGTTTTCAGCTACCATATGCCATTAACCTTGCGGGCAAAGGCGATTTTGAAAAAGCTTTAGCGGCCATCAATAGAATACTAGCGAAGCCCAATCTGCATCCCACCACAAAAAAAGCTGCTGAATACCGCCAGAAGAGTTTCCAGTTCGCTGTGGACTATGCCAAAAACCGCCCTGCTTCCAATTATGTATTTGCCCCAAAGAACATGGGCGATGCGGTAAACTCTCCGGAATCGGAATATTTTCCATCCATGCCGATTGATGGAAGATTACTGGTTTATACCAGAAGGGTGAACAACATAAACGAAGATTTTTTTGGCAGTGAAAAAGACCGCGCCGGCTGGATCAATGCCATCCGCCTGCCGGGCAATATTAATACGGCACAAAACGAAGGGGCACAAAATATTTCGCAGGATGGCGAGTGGCTGGTGTTTACCGGGTGTAATCGTCCCGATGGTGCGGGCAGTTGCGACATCTATATATCTTATAAAACTCCAGAGGGGTGGTCGCCTGCATTTAACCTGGGAAATAAAGTCAATACCGATCAGTGGGAATCACAACCCTGTTTATCTCCCGATAAAAGAGACATGTACTTTGCCAGTCGCCGCTTTGGCGGATTGGGTGGCAGCGATCTTTATGTTTCGCATTTATTACCCAGCGGAAAATGGAGCGAAGCGGAAAGCTTAGGCCCTGGCATCAACACATCCGGGGATGAATATTCTCCGTTTATTCATGCCGATAATAACACCCTTTATTTTACCTCAAGCGGCCACCAGGGATACGGCAACGAAGATCTATTTGTGGCAAGAAGAGGAGCCGATGGCAAATGGGGCAAGCCCGAAAACCTCGGATATCCAATTAATACGATCGATCATGAAGGAACACTGTTTATAGCAGCCGATGGTAAAGCAGCCTACTATGCCAGCGACCGCAGCGACAGCAAAGGCGGATTGGATATTTACAGCTTTGAGTTGCGGGAAGATGTTCGTCCGGCCCGTACACTTTGGGTAAAAGGAAAAGTGTTTGATAAAAAAACAACAGCCGGTTTGCCTTCTTCAGTTGAACTGATTGACCTCGCTTCCCGGCGCACCGTTTCCAAAGTGCAGACAGACGAATCCGGCAACTATTTAATTACGCTGCCGGTAGGAAAAGATTATGCCTTCAATGTGAACAGGAAAGGCTATTTGTTTTACTCGGATAAT
>DASVSM010000496.1:0-4059 GCA_036388115.1 Flavisolibacter sp. | reverse complement strand
ATTGCGCAAACGTTCCGTTGCCAGTTCAACTGCAAAACGGTCACGGGCAATAACAGCACCGGTTAGTGCATAGGGAGATGTTTCATCTACTAAATGAAGCGTTTCTCCAAACTTATCAGCATCATAAATATGGATCGAAAGAACTGGTCCGAAGATTTCTTCACACATCGAAACATACTTGGGATCTTTTGCTTCTATGATAGTTGGATGAACAAAGTATCCTTTCGACTTATCATATGTTCCGCCAACAATCACCGTTGCATCTTTCGAAGCTTTTGCATCCTCGATGTACTTCACAATCCTGTCGAAACTTTTTTCATCAATAATGGCATTAATGAAGTTTCCAAAATCTTCCACTGAACCCATGCTGAATGAACTAACACCTGCCACTAACAGTTGCTTTACTTCATCCGCCATGTTAGAAGGAATATAAGCCCTTGATGCAGCCGAACATTTCTGTCCCTGGTATTCAAATGCGCCGCGCAATAAAGCGGTAGCAACAACCTGCGGGTCGGCTGAGCTATGCGCAATCACAAAATCCTTTCCGCCCGTTTCACCAACAATGCGCGGATAGCTTTTATAATTTGGCACATTCTCCCCGATTGTTTTCCACATCTGGTTAAACACACCTGTGGAACCGGTGAAGTGAACACCGGCAAAATCGCGGTGTGCAAAACATACTTTACCAAGTGTTGGCCCGTCAACATAAATAAGATTGATCACACCATCCGGTAAGCCGGCTTCTTTTAAAACACGCATAAACATCTGCGCAGAATACACTTGTGTATGAGCCGGTTTCCACACCACTACATTGCCGCAAAGTGCTGCACTTGTTGGCAGGTTACCACCAATGGCTGTAAAGTTGAATGGCGTAATGGCAAGAACGAAACCTTCAAGCGGTCTGTATTCAACCCTGTTGTGCATACCCGGCCCGCTGATGGGTTGTTGCTTGTATATCTCGCTTAAAAAATGAACGTTAAAACGTAAGAAGTCAATCAGTTCACAGGCGCTATCAATCTCTGCCTGGTAAACGCTTTTACTTTGGCCAAGCATGGTTGTACCGTTCATATGATAGCGATACTTGGTAGAGATTAATTCAGCGGCTTTTAAAAAAATGCCGGCACGGTCCTCCCAAGCCATATTTGCCCAGGCTTCTCTTGCCTCCAGAGCTGCTTCAATTGCTTGTTTTACATGGCTCTCATTACCTGCATGATAATGACCTAATGTATGGGCAATCTCGTGCGGAGGATGCATGGACTGCAGCTTTCCGCTTCTTACTTCTTCCCCGCCGATGTACATTGGCACATCTACTTGCTGGCTTTTTAATTCAGCCAATGTTTTTTTCAATGCCGCTCTTTCTGCCGAACCGGGCGCATAAGTATGAACCGGTTCGTTTGCCGGTATGGGATAAGAAAAATAACCAAAATTCATATTGCAATTTTTACTGGAGTTCTTAAAATTTATTGTACTGATCTCTCTGCAGTTTCAAACTCAAAAACGTGGCCGTTGGTTGTTTGCCGAATAGATTGCAATACTTCAGTTGTTACATTTTTACCGCCGCCGATGTTTGTAAACAAACATCCGAAAGTATAAATGATACCCCAGGGAATGCCCCACCAGCCAAAGAAGAAAGAGACCAAATTGTAAGGCAATCCTTTTACAAATGCACTCTCCCCGCTTTTAATAAAATGAATGGCTGAAGGCCTTTTAAACGACATCACAATGACGGAAACGCAATAGGTGTAAAGAACAAACTTGCCACCTCTGTTTATCTCATCCTGCAATTCGGCAATGGTCATGCCATCAATACCTTTGATTTTCATATAGCAGTTGTTTTAAGAAGTAAAAAGTAAAAATTGGCGACCTATTGATGAGGAAATCTTGCTGAATTTACTTTTGACTTGGTTTACGCTTCCTGTTCTTTTTCCATCATCAGGTAAGCCTTGATAAATCCGTCCAGATCGCCATCCATTACAGGTCCCACATTTCCTACTTCATAGTCGGTACGGTGGTCTTTGATCATCTTGTAGGGATGGAAAACGTAACTTCTTATCTGCGAACCCCACTCTATCTTTTTCTTGCTGGCATTGGCTGCATCCTTTGCTTCATTGCGTTTACGCAATTCAAGTTCGTACAAACGACTGCGTAACATTTCCATCGCTCTTTCACGGTTACCAAGCTGCGAACGGTCCTGCTGACATACCACAACGATACCCGTAGGGATATGCGTCAACTGCACCTTCGTTTCCACCTTGTTTACGTTCTGTCCGCCGGCACCGCCGCTTCGTGATGTTTCCATTTTTACGTCAGCAGGCTTTATTTCAATATTGATGCTTTCATCTACCAGCGGGTAAACAAACACGGAGCAAAACGAAGTATGGCGTCTTGCATTGGAATCAAATGGAGAAATGCGAACCAAGCGGTGAACGCCGCTTTCGGCCTTCAAAAAGCCATAAGCAAATGCCCCTTCAAATTGAATGGTGGCCGTTTTGATACCGGCAGCATCACCATCTACCCAGTCGAGAATGCTAACATTCCAGCCCTGCTTTTCTCCGTACATACGGTACATGCGGGCAAGTATCTCGGCCCAATCCTGGCTTTCGGTGCCACCGGCACCTGAGTTGATTTGCAGGACGGCTGTCAGTTCATCTTCCGGCTGATTGAGTGTGCTTTTGAACTCGGCTTCTTCAATAGCCTTGATGGCCTTGTCGTAAGCTGTACGCACATCTTCCTCTGCTCCCTCGCCTTCTTTCCAAAACTCAAACAGAATGGCAAAGTCCTCAACGGCGCCATTGACCTCGTCGTAAAGATTGACCCAATATTCGTTGAGCTTTGTTTCCTTTAGAATGGCGGTGGCGCGGGCATTATCATCCCAAAAGCCGGGAGAAAGCGAAAGTTGTTTGTCGTTCTCTATTTTATATTGGCGGTTCTCAATGTCAAAGAAACCTCCTCAGGACAAGTACGCGGTCCCTCATATCTTTCAAATATTCTTGTGTCATAGCGGGCGAAGATAATACGTTTGTTCTCAGCAGCGGAATACAAATAATGACTGTCTTATGTAGAGTTGGGTAGAATTACCTAATTTATCAGTACCCTAACAAACTGGCAAATTCTTTGTCTTATCCGAAGGAAAGCCGATCTGATTGAATTCACTTAAAAAAATCAATTTTATGGCTACCCTAAATGAAATTTCGTTGGTCCTTGGCCTCATTGCTTCAGGCCTGTTTTACTTCCAGTACAAAAAATATGAAGCCGAAGCTGAAAAAGAAGAAATGATCAATTCCTTTCTGAACAACTAATCCGTTTTAAAATCCAATCGGTTAGAGAATAAAAAGAAACAGCCCCTGTCAATAAAGTCAGGGGCTGTTTATAAAAACCCATCAATTTGCTATTTTAATTCGCTTGAGCGAATTTGTTTCTTATCCTAAATAAGCTTTCAATGCACTGCTGTAGCGGGCTTTCTGCAAACGCTTGATTGCTCTTTCTTTGATCTGGCGAATCCTTTCTTTTGTGAGATCGTATTTCTGACCTATCTGCTCAATCGTTGTTCCGTTTTCGCCATCCAAACCAAAATAAGCGTTCACAATCTCTGCTTCTCTCGGAGAGAGAGATTTCAAAACACGGCGGATTTCGTTACGCAGCGAATCCTTCATCACGTCATCATCTGTATCATCGCTGCCTTCCAGCAAATCACCCATGGCCACATCTTCTGCTTCGTGTACCGGTGCATCCAATGAGGTGTGACGGGTATTGCTCTGGAAGATATTGTTGATCTCTGTTTCGCTCATTTCCAGAATGTCAGCCAGTTCTTCTGTCGATGGCTCTCTTTCGTGCTCCTGTTCGAAAGCCATGTAAGCCTTGTTGGCTTTATTATATGTTCCGATCTTGTTTTGTGGTAAGCGCACCAGACGGCCTTGCTCGGCTAAAGCCTGTAAAATAGACTGACGGATCCACCACACAGCGTAGGAGATGAATTTAAAACCTTTGGTTTCATCAAAACGCTGGGCGGCTTTGATCAGACCAAGGTTCCCTTCATTAATCAGATCACTCAGCGATAGT
>DASVSM010000495.1:0-7622 GCA_036388115.1 Flavisolibacter sp. | reverse complement strand
GACAACGCATAAAAATCAAAGAGGCGGACATACAAACCGGTGTCCGGCGAGGCTACCATAAACCGGCCTTCCACGGTGTTTAATTCCATCCAGGTGATGTCGGCAAAATATCCTTTGAACTCCGGGAATATCCACGGTGCTGAACCTGCCTGCGTGTTATTGTAAGGATTGTACCAGACGTTGTCCGTTACACCTTGCAAACGATTTTTCCAAACGCGGTAAGGTCCTTTGCCAAGCCATTTTGCACCAAGCGCAAAGTTCTCCGGGTAAGTAAACGAAATGCCGGCAAAGGGATAAGTGCCGTTCAACTCGTATTCGTATTCCAGCGACAGCCAGCCACTGCCCAGCATCTTCCAGCGGGCATATTTCATGGCGCCGGAATAGGTCGTTTCAACTACGGGTGTGGCACCTTCCTTGGAAATTTTTATTCCACTAAAGGATGCAGCTCCACTCACAAGCAATGGTCCTTTGCCAAATGAAAGCGGGTCACTCATACGGTTACGAACACCCTTCAATTGGCCGTCTGTTTTCCCAAGGGTAACAGACACATCGCCACCGGTTAATGTAATGGTTGAATCAGTTTCGGAAACGGAAGTTGATGCTGTATCATTCATGGCCACAATGCCATTCAGCAATTGTGCATTTGAAGCCGCTTTCCATGTCCAGCGGTAAACTAAATTCTTTTGGGGATCGAAAGCGGAAAGCACTAAGGCATCATGATTCTTCCAATCGGTTGGCAGGCTTAATTGCAGCTCACCTTTTGCACCACCGGGTGCAATGTCAGGGCTGGTTACTT
Source organism: Flavisolibacter sp. (assembly GCA_036388115.1). Lineage (GTDB taxonomy): Bacteria > Bacteroidota > Bacteroidia > Chitinophagales > Chitinophagaceae > Flavisolibacter. The sequence continues at coordinate 6,826 of DASVSM010000495.1, read as the reverse complement.
TGCCACTTTTGATAACATCGTAGCCTGTGAATTGATCATTTGGCTTGCGGTAATTGACCAACGCCCAATGGAAATTAACCTGACTCAGGTTGGTGAAATGATAACGGTTTTCAACAGGAACAGACCCGTTAAAATTCTGTGGCAATGTCTTCATCGTAATGTGCACCGGAGAAAAAATTTCTTTGATGGCATTGAAGCTTCCTTCCTTCTCGCGGTGCGGGCCAACAATACCATCCGGTGCATTCACGCCGTTCACATCAATAATATTGTTTAGGTCAGTACGAACGATGCCTTCATCTGCCAGGTCCCAGATAAAACCACCGGCGCCGAGTTTGGAATTCCAGTGCAGCTCCCAGAAATCGGCCAGTGCACTTGCCGCACCGCCATCGTCCTGCGCATGCAGAAACTCCGTGACCATGTAAATGTTGGTGTCCTTTAAAATATTCTGTGTGCTGTAATAGTCTTCGTAGTGGTTGCAGTCAATTCCGTTGAATGCATTACCCGGACGGTGATGCCCGTGAATAACAGTGCGGTTGCTTAAATCATGCTGACCATAATCATCATCAAGTTCACGGTTATGTCCCCCTTCATTTCCATTGCTCCAAAAGATGATAGAAGGATGATTGGCATCACGCATCACCATTTCCTTTACCAGCGGCGCACCAGCTTTTGTGCTGTATGCTTTCTGCCAGCCGGCTAATTCATCGAGAACATACAAGCCTAGCGAATCGCAATAATTGAGGAAGCTTTTATCCGGCGGATAGTGCGAACAACGCACGGCATTCATGTTCATTTCCTTGATCAGCTTTACATCGGCCAGGTCTATTTCAGGGTTCACACAACGGCCTGTTTCCGGCCACCATACGTGGCGGTTCACGCCTTTCATTTTAATCTTTGTGCCATTGACATAAATCCCATCCTGCTTTCTAACCTCGATGGTTCTGAAACCAAATTTTTCAGACGTTTGATATGCCGTTTTTGTACCGTCTTTGAGGAACACATTCACTTTGTAAAGGTTCGGTGTTTCGGCTGTCCACAAGGCGGGATTTTTAACATTGCCAGTAAGCTTTACAAGAGAATCTTTTGCTTTGGCAGATGCGTTGAATGTGGCTACTTCTTTGCCTTTTGCATCAACGATTTGTGCTACTACATTTTTAGCCGTACCCAGGTTGCCCAGGAAAACATTCATGGCAAAATTGCCATCTGCCTTTGCGTCGATGGAAACATGAGAGATGTATTCTTTCGGCACTGCTTCCAAATAAACAGGGCGAAAGATGCCACCGAAGATCCAGTAGTCGGCTAAACGTTCTGCATTGTTCACCGATTCGTCTGCGGACATCTTGCTCACGGTTGCTTCCAATAAATTAGCTGCACCAAATTTTAATTTATCAGTGATGTTATACTTGAAACGGTAAAATGCGCCCTGGTGTTTTTGTCCGGCAGACTTGCCGTTGATCTTTACATCGGTATCCGTCATGGAGCCTTCAAATACAATAAAAACATCTTTGCCTTTCCAGTTGGCAGGCACATCGAAATTGTATTTGTACAAGCCCTGTTCATCGGCAAAGCGGAAATTGCGGCCATAGGTTTTATAGTCACGGCCATAGTTGTACGCACCAAATCCCTGCTGCTCCCAGTGAGAAGGCACCTGGATCTTCGTCCACTTGCCGCTGGCCCGGCCACCGGTGCAAAAGAAATCCCAGGCAACAGTGTTCTTGTTATCAGTACCGGACAAGTATCTGATCTCTTTTTGCTGGGCAAAACTATTCAGTGTGAAAAGGGTCAGCACAATGAACAAATTCTTTTTTCTGCAGATCATTTTCTATGGTGAATTTTTATTAATCTGAACAGGGATGAATGAGATTTTTTAGGACATCTGGGATAAGATCATCCTGCTCTTCCTATATAGCCCATTAATCCCGGTTCAGACAGATTATTTCGATTTATTGTCTTCTAATTTGCTTCCCGTCGTCAATAAATCCATGTCCTTGATACGTGTTGGAAACCATATCGTCATTTCGCCTTTTCCCCTGTTTGCCCAGGCATAATAAGGAATGAGGGTGACTGTTTTATTTACCGTGGTTACACGCTGCCCGTCTTCACTTATCTCCACAACCGGTGTTAATGTTTTAATGGTTGTTATGCCATTCAACAGATCTTTTTTTGTTTCAGCATCAAATGAAGCAGAAGAAGGCAAAAGAATATTGGATGCTTTGCCACCATTGTCGGCCCACTCCGCACAATACACCAGCGGCCCGCGCTGTACCGCCAGTTTTCCTTCGGTTTCTTTCAGCTTTTCATTGGCTTTGACAAGCTTTACATCCATGGGAAGAGTGACTTCGAGAACATCACCTTTTTTCCATTTCCTGGAAAGAACAGCATAGCCTTTTTGCATCTGATAAGGTACTTCTGCCCCATTTATTTTTATCTGGACACGACTACTTGAAGCACTTGCAAAACTGTAGAGGTCAGATGGCAATACTTTATTTTCTGCCCAACCGGGAATGCGAATGAGCAGGTTAAAATCAACGGGAGACTTTGGTGACACGACAAACTTCAGCACACCATTCCAAGGATAATTATTTTCCTGTATGATGGTAAGCGGTTTGTTATTAATGGAAAGCTCCGTAGTGCTGGCAGCAAACAGGTTGACATAAACATTACTTTCTTTGTGCGCATACATATAACCGGGCACCGATGGCAACAATCTCGCAAGGTTCGTCGGGCAACAGGAACAATCAAACCAACCCGCACGGCTTAGTTCCAATGCACGATGATTGAAGCTATGCTTTACCTGCATGGCATTGCTATAGAAAAAACTTTTGCCATCAAGACCAATGCCCGATAGCAAACCATTGTACAAGCTATTCTCCAGTACATCCATGTATTTCGCATCGCCGTGCAATAAGAACATGCGGTGGTTCCAATACACGTTGGCAATGGCAGCACAGGTTTCGTTATAGGCAGTTGTATTCGGCAGGTCATAGTTATCACCAAAACGTTCGCCACCCGGAACAGCACCAATGCCACCGTTGACGTACATTTTTTTAGAAACCATGTTCTCCCAAATCCTGTCGATGGATTGAAGAAGTTTTTCATCACCGGTAAGAGCAGCTACATCGGCAATGCCCGCATACAAATAACAGGCTCTTACCGCATGGCCGATGGCTTCATCCTGTTCAACAACCGGCTTGTGATCCTGCCAGTAAGCGCCACTCTTCCAGGGGTCTTTGCTTTTTGCATCGTACCCTTTGTAACGGCCTCGTTCTTCAATAAAATCCTTGGCTGTCTCGAGGTATTCCTTTTTGCCAGTGATGCGATACAATTTCACAAGGCCCATCTCTACGATCTCATGTCCTGGCGCCACATGTTTTTTACCCGGACCAAAAACAGCACAAACGAGGTCCGCGTTTTTCAGGGCGATGTCCAGTAAGGATCTTTTGCCTGTTGCATAATAATGGGCTGCAGCAGCTTCGTATAAATGACCTGAGTTGTACAACTCATGGCTGTTGTCTCTTTCTTTTTCCCAACGTTCTTTGCCCGACCATGCATGCGGGTTAGCAGGATCGATGGTTCTTGCCGTGTAGAGATAACCATCCGGTTCCTGCGCTGCTCCTATTTTCTGGATCAGCGTATCGATGTAAGCCGCTAATTTTTTATCCGGAAACAAGGAAAGCGAGAAAGAAGCGCCTTCGATTGTTTTATAAATATCTGTATCATCGAATGGAAAAATAGTGCCGAACTTGCCGCTTCGCGCCGCAGCCATCTCAAAGTTTTTAACACGACCTGTGCTTTCGCAACGGGCAAAGGAAGCAGGTATCGTTACCGTATGATTCGTTTGGATTCTTGGAAGCCAGAACTTATCCGTCAGCTTCACTTTTGTGAAGTCCACCGCTTGTATCGTATAATCTTTTTGCTGCGCCGAAAGGCCAATGGCGTTAAACAGGAGCAAAGAGAGGAGAAGCTTCTTCATACAATTATTTTAATTCCAACACAACAATACTCTTTGCAGGCAAATCAACAGACAATTTATTTCCAACGAAATGAGCACCATTGAAGGTGGCCGCAACCACTTTTTTTGGTTGTTCAAATGTATTGATGTCTGTGAGATTAGACGAGGTCAGGCTTTTGCCGCTAACGGTTTTCCAGGTCCCATCTATCGTTGTTTGAACGGAGATTGATTTGGCAGGATCAAGGTTGACAAAAGAAATATGCACCGCGCCGGTTGAGTCTTTCGAGGCGGAGACATTCAGCGCCGGAATTTTATCTGCGCCCGAAACATAATCAGGGCTTTGGAACGTCAATGGTATCAGCTTCGCATCGTGATGCACTTTGAACAGGTCGAAAACATAATAGGTTGGTGTGAGCAGCATTTCTCTTCCTTTTGTTAGGATCAGTGCCTGCAACACATTTACTGTCTGCGCCAGGTTAGCCATCTTTACACGGTCTGCATGGTTGTTGAAAATATTCAAGTGCGTTCCCGCAATCAGCGCATCACGCAAGCTATTTTGCTGGTACAAAAAGCCGGGATTGGTGTTGGCTTCCACATCCGTCCAGATGCCCCATTCATCAACTACAAGGGCCACCCGTTTTGCACTATCATATTTATCCATCACGGCGGAATGCCTGGTCACCAGTTCATCCATACGCAGGCAGTTTTTCATGGTATTGAAATACTGCGCTTCGTCAAATTGTGTGGCTGAGCCTTTTTTACCCCAGTTGCCCGTTGGTAAGGTGTAATAGTGCAGCGAGATGCCCCACATCATTCCAAGCGGTACATTCTTCATGAGTGTTTCCGTCCAATGATAATCGCCGGAGTTAGGGCCACCGGCAATTTTACGGAGCCGTACATTCGGGTAGTTCTTGCAGTAAGAAGCATAGCGTTTGTATTCATTGGCGTAGTACTCCGCCGTCATGTTGCCACCGCATCCCCAGTTCTCGTTTCCAACTCCCCAGTATTTGACGTTGTACGGTTTTGCATGACCGTTTTGCTTACGCAAATTTGCCATGGGGCTTTCGCCATCGAAGTTGAGGTACTCCACCCATTTGCTCATTTCTTCAACGGTGCCGCTGCCGACATTTCCGGCGATGTATGGTTCTGTTTTCAGCAAGTCGCAGAGTTCTAAAAATTCATGCGTACCAAAGCTATTGTCTTCTGTTACCCCACCCCAGTTGGTATTCACCATCACAGGCCGGCCTTTGCGTGGACCCACGCCATCACGCCAATGATATTCATCAGCAAAGCAGCCGCCGGGCCAGCGAAGATTAGGGATGTTAATGTTCTTCAATGCTTCTACCACATCCAGCCGGATGCGGTCTTTCTTGGCAACCTTCATGGTATCGGAAACCCAAAAACCATCGTAGATGCAACGACCAAGGTGTTCAGAGAAATGGCCGTAGATATGACGGCTGATGGTGGTGTTGGCAGCGGTTGTGTTCATGCTCATCTGAACCTGCGATGCAGCATTTAACTGGGAGAAAAGCGAGGCGGTAAAAAACAGCTTTAAGATCGTTTTGAATTGCATGGAAGAAAGGTGCAACTTTTTTGGCGCATGGATCAATTCTCACATAAGTATTGCTTCACGTTACGTAATAAAGCCTGTCATATTTTAAAAAGAAATGATAGCAGCCATCGTTGTCCGCCTAAAGTAAGAATTGCATAGGGGCAGCTATCCTGATGCATCCTGAAGACCAGCCAATAGTTTTTTATAACAGTTTATGTCCGAGAGACCAGCTACACCTAGACGAAATAGCTAACAATTTTCAAGACAACCCCGAAGGGGTATCATAATTATAGAAAACCCAATAGGATGGAAACAAAACCTCGAAGAGGTGACATGAAAGCTACTCGTACCATTCAAACAAATACTTCTCATTGTATTCAACCTCAAATTTCGTCAGCAATCCAAGATACTCTTCTCTGAATGTTTGTTTCCGGTGATAGGCTTCCTGATGTAGAATATAGTCGTACACTTTTGAAATTTGCGAATGTGAATATGAGAACGCTCCATACCCTTCTTGCCAGGAAAATTTTCCCTTTACAAATCCGTGATCATTTATAAAATTTGATGCATTGTTTTTGATGTCTCGTGTCAGAACAGCAATGGCCATTGCAGGACGCAAGCCTACAAATACATGAATATGATCTGCCATGCCGTTTACAATGATTGGTTTCTGGTCTTTTCCTTTAATGATGCCGGCAATGTATTTGTGAAGATCAATCTTCCAGCTATTGCCAATTAGATTTTCCCGGCCTTTTACCGCAAAGACAATCTGAATATAGATCTGAGAGAACGTGCCGGGCATGAGGGAGAGATTGGTTGATTGTAGTATGTCACCCCTTCGGGGTTTTACAAACCTAATATACCGATTTGCTATAATATTTTCAGCCCTTCGGGCTTTAAAAACAATAAAAATCAGATTGCATTTGTCGAGCCAGAATAACCAGTAACTATCCTGCCCATTTCATCGTAGCTGCTATCGGCACTATACTTAGTTAACCATCTCCATTCAGCCATTATCAGTTCGCAGGTCATTTTAATCGAATAGTGATTACTGCGTAAGCTACTTTCTAAATTCCCTGTACCGTTTCATCGCCTCAACAAAATAGTAGTCGCCGTATGTCAGCGAAACATCTATCTCGGTACCTGCCGGGTTATGACCCACACAATGCTGAATCAGGAATCCACCGCTCTTACCAGTAGCTGAATGATATTGCGGAGAGGACAATGACTTCAACATTGTTTCCGCCGTAGCGAAATATCTTTTCCCTGCATCTGGCTTTGCATACCGGGCTAGCTCCAGCAAGGCAGAACATACAATAGCA
>DASVSM010000494.1:0-4663 GCA_036388115.1 Flavisolibacter sp. | reverse complement strand
CAAACATTCTATATGAACGAAATGAAACAGCTGCTTTTTACCCTCTGTCTTGCCTTCCTCTTTTCTGCATCGATAGCGCAAACAAAGCCAGGCTATCTCGCTTCCTACACGCCTTCATCCGAGAACCTTGCACAGCGGGAAAAGTTCCAGGATAACAAGTTTGGCCTGTTTATTCACTGGGGCATTTATAGCCTCATGGCCAACGGCGAATGGGTGATGCACCAGCAGAAGATCCCTTACGACAGTTATAAAAAGCTGGCTGATTTTTTTGATCCCGAACAGTTCAATGCAAAGGAATGGGTGCAGATGGCGAAGAGTGCCGGCATGAAATACATCACCGTCACATCGCGGCACCACGATGGATTCAGCATGTTTAAAACGGCAGCATCGCCATACAATATTGTGGATGCCACGCCCTACAAAAAAGACCCGATAGCCGAACTGGCAAAAGAATGTTTGAAAGAAGGCATCGAACTGAATCTTTATTATTCCTTACTCGATTGGGGACGCAAAGATTACGGCTTTGAAAAGAAAATAGTGAACGGCGTGCCTGAAAACACCGACTGGAACAGCTACATCAGCTTCATGAAAACACAGCTTACGGAGCTGATCACGAACTATCCCAATATCCGCGGCATCTGGTTCGACGGGCATTGGGAAAAGCCAACCGGCAACTGGCATTACAACGAGATATACACACTTATTCACAAGCTGAATCCGAAAATATTGGTGGGTAACAATCACCACCTGGCGCCATTCCTCGGCGAAGACTTCCAGATGTTTGAAAAAGACCTGCCGGGAGAGAACAAAGGCGGGTTTAGTTCCACTGCAAAGATTGGCGAACTGCCCCTGGAATCCTGCGAAACAATGAACGGCAGTTGGGGTTTTAACATCAAGGACAATAATTACAAATCCGTCAGGCGCATCATTCATTACCTCGTGAACGCTGCCGGTAAAAATGCCAATTTTCTTTTAAATGTCGGTCCTATGCCCAATGGTAAAATTCAGCCCGAGTTCAGGGATACACTTGCTGCTGTTGGAAAATGGATGGCAAAGAATAGCGAAAGCATCTATGGTACAAGAGGCAACCTGATGGCAACACAGCCCTGGGGTACATTAACCAAAAAAGGGGAAACGGTTTATGTGCATGTGTTGAACATGCCGGATGGTTCAGAAATTTTGATCCCGGGGATGAAAGAAAAGATCAGTAGCGTTCAATTACTGAATGGAAGCAGGTTGGAAAACAAGCAGAGCTCTGATGGACTTCTGATTCAACTGGCAAATGTTGTTTTCGATCCGTATGATACCGTCATCGCCATTACACTTCAATAAATGCGGAATGAAAAAAGCAGACCTGCCGATAGCTGTCTTCTTCCTCATCATCTGTGCACTGTTACAGGTGAAAGCAATTGCACAAACAAAAAAGCCCATTCATGTTCTCATCATTGATGGCTATAGTAACCACGACTGGAAACAAACCAGCAGCCTCACAAAAGCAATACTGGAAGAAAGCGGCCTTTTTACCGTTGATATTTCAACGGCGCCGGCAACAACCAATGAAGACAGCCTGGCCCAATGGAATCCTTTTTTTTCCCGATACGATGCAGTGATCCAGAACTCCAACAATATTCACAACAGCAATCATAAGTGGCCGCGAAGGGTAGAAGAAAGCCTGGAAAAATATGTAGCAAATGGCGGCGGACTGTACCTGCTTCATTCCGCTAACAACGCCTTTCCGCATTGGAAAGAATACGACAAAATGATGGGACTTGGCTGGCGGTCCAAAGAAACCGGCTTTGCACTGTCAATCGATTCAAACAAAAACATCGTTCGCATTCCGCCGGGAGAAGGCAGCAGGACCAGCCATGGTAAACGCTTTGATGCAACGATTCATATCCTGAACAGGCATCCTATCAACAATGGTTTTCCGGCACAATGGGTCACGCCTTCTATGGAACTGTACACGCATTCCCGCGGGCCTGCGGAAAACATCACCGTGCTTTCTTATGCTTTTGATACAGCAACTAAAAAGCACTGGCCGGTGGAGTGGGTGGTTCAATATGGAAGGGGAAGCGTGTACAATTCCAGCATGGGGCATTTATGGAAAGATGAGATCTATCCAATCAGTTATCGTTGCATTGGCTTTCAAACTACGATGCTAAGGGCGGTGGAATGGCTGGCCACAGGAAAAGTGAATTATCCGCTGCCGAAAGGCTTTCCAAAAGAATGGATCAGCGTTCGTGAGGAAGCGGATTATCCCCGCTCCGTAAAAAATTAAGGAATAAGATTTACCCATCGCTTTGATGGAAAACCAAAAGGCATGTTCATAAAGAATTTAAGATTTAATCTGCGATTACTTGTCGGCGCCACCATTGCGTTGTTATTCTTTTCGCATTGCAGTTCCATTAAGCAAGGCACATCGGGCAGCAGAAGAGCTACACAACCCGCCAGCTATGCCACACGAAAGCTCTTGCTGCGTGACGAAGGACTGTCGCAACTGGCTTATGTTGATCTTGCCGATTCAAGCAACAATTGGTATGTGAAAGTTCCTGCCGGACGTGATTTGCAGTTGGTAGGTGACAATCGTGTATTGATCGGCACCGGTACCGGTTACGAAGAGCGGGACATCAAAACAGGAAACAAACTTTTTGAGATCACTTCATTTAACGGGACTATTGCCGCAAGAAAATTACGCAATGGAAATACCCTGTTAACCGGATTAAACTGGCAGGAGAAAAAAGGGATTGTGTTGCTGGAGATAGACAAGAATGCAACAGTAAAACGGGTGATAAACTTTCCGGCTTTCACCTATGTAAGGCTTGTTCGGGAAACAGCCGCCGGAACATTTCTGATCACCGCCGATGATACCGTATTTGAAGGAACTGCTGAAGGAAATATTATCTGGCAGGCAAAACTAACGGGCCGCGAAAAGCCGCATGCATGGCAGGCATTGCGCCTGACAAGCGGGCAAACAATCGTCAGCGGCGGTTATACCGCCAATTTCCAATTGTTTGGCGCTGATGGAAAATTTCTATCAGCCATCACAGGTCCTGCAGAAGTAAAGCCTAATTTTTATGCAGGGTTTCAGATCATGGAAAACAGCAATTATGTAGTTACCAACTGGCAGGGGCATGGAGCAGCGTTTGGCGCCATCGGCACGCAGTTGCTGGAATATGATATAGCTGGAAAACTGGTTTGGTCGTGGAGGCAGAACCCATCAAAGTTTTCTTCTTTGCAAGGTGTGATTGTACTGGATGGATTGGATATTAATAAGCTGCATGTGGAAGACGGCAATGGTGTATTGAAGCCGGTAAAATAAGATGGCTGATTTGTCTTTCCAATAGAATGTATTTTAAAAAACACAGGATGAACGAAGACCGAAACAAGCGCAGGGAATTCCTCAAAACAATAACAACTTTTGGTGCAGCGGCATCACTTCCTGCCTTTTTACAGGCAGTGCCTTTACAGGAGACTACTCAAACAAAAGAAGGTGATGGTTATACTTTTCTCTTTCAGGGCGACTCAATCACCGATGGCAACCGCACCCGCAACAACGACTGGAACCATGTGATGGGCCATGGCTACCAGTTTATTGTTGCCAGTAAACTTTGGTACGAGCAACCGGCAAAAAAGTTTCAGTTCTTCAACCGTGGCATCAGCGGAAATAAGGTTGCCGATTTAGCTGCCCGCTGGCAAAAAGATACACTTGATCTCAAACCTGATGTTCTCAGCATTCTCATTGGCATTAATGATGTGTCCGCATTTATCGATGGCAACAATGCGTTCGCAGCAGAGGCTTATGAAAAAGGCTACCGTTCATTGCTTGATCAGACCAGTCAACAAATACAAAACGTTCAATTTGTCTTATGCGAACCGTTTGTTTTACCTGTCGGTAGAGTCAAAGACAAATGGAGTGAGTATTCATCGGAAGTACAAAAGCGGCAGCAGGTCGTCAGGCGTTTAAGCGAAGAATACAACGCTGTTTTTGTTCCTTTCCAGGAAGCCTTTAACAAGGCCTTATCAAAAGCACCCGCTGAATACTGGATCTGGGACGGCATTCATCCCATGCCTGCAGGACATGAACTGATGGCAAGGGAATGGCTGAAACAGGCAGGTAAAAAACTGACGTTTATCAAATCATAGCCAGTTTGCCCGGCTGGCAGGTTTTCGCAGCCATAATTTTTACACCTCATTGGGATGGAACAGGATAGTTCTCAATGGAAAAAGCCGTTTTTTCAATCTTCACAGGCAATATAGCCGGCCTGCGGTTTTTACAACGATTGCGAAAAAGTTTTATGAAGGTTCGAAACCATCTTTCACTGTTTTTCCATTTGCCAGTACGTGTACTGATTCAATATCGTAGCAGGCATGACGCTGGGTTTTCTTCACAGCGGAGAACACATTTCTATAAACTAACCGGGAGGAAAAATTTACCTGGAAACTGTCTTTTCAACTACACCGCTTTTGCCTGTTTGCTTTTGTTTGCCACCATGTCTGCCAATGCACAAAACAACCGCGGACGTTTTACGCAACAACAAATAGATAGCGTCCTGAGTATTGGTTCCGGCGTCAGTGGTCCGGGTAAACCGGTTGCAGGCAACGGCTGGGGCGGATGGCGCAGCGGTTCGCAGGGCGTGATGTATATGGGTACTGACCCTAAACC
>DASVSM010000493.1:0-3363 GCA_036388115.1 Flavisolibacter sp. | reverse complement strand
TTACTCTTTTTGGTTCCATTGATCGGCGGGCTGCTCTCGTTCTTTTTGAAGGATGACCGCACCGTGCGTAGCTGGGCCTTGCTGGTTTCGTTTGTTGCTTTAGGGCTTGCAATCGCAGGCAATGGAATAGTGAAAGCCGACAATGCCCTGCAATTTTCCACTACCTGGATGGGAAGCCTGAATTCGAACTTTGCATTAAAGCTGGACGGCATGGCCAAATTACTTTGCCTGCTGACGGCCATTGCTTATCCTGTTATTTTTATCTCTACCTGGAACTCTTCCTACAGGAAACCCAACAATTTTTTTGGGCTGATGCTGCTGGCCCAGGCGGGCCTGATGGGTGTATTTACTTCCATGGATGCATTGGCATTTTATTTCTTCTGGGAGCTTGCATTGATACCTGTTTACTTTTTATGTTCAGGTTGGGGCGGCGAAAGGCGGGTGGCTGTCACCTTTAAATTTTTCATTTACACCTTTACCGGGTCAGTATTAATGCTGATAGGTTTGTTATATCTCTATTTTCAAACACCCGATCGTTCGTTTGCAATTGAATCATTTTATCAGTTGGCAGCAACAAAAGGTTGGAATCAAACTTTGGTATTTTGGTTGTTGTTTGGCGCATTTGCGGTGAAGATGCCCATCTTTCCTTTTCATACCTGGCAGCCCGATACCTACGAGCAATCTCCCACAGCAGTCACCATGGTACTAAGCGGGTTGATGGTGAAAATGGGAGTGTACGGAATGATCCGCTGGGTGCTTCCGGTGGTACCCAATGCGGCGTGGTCGTGGGGGGATGTGGTTTCCTCCATGTCAGTGATCGGAATTATTTATGCTTCTATTCTGGCTATTCGCCAGGACGACCTCAAACGGTTGATCGCTTACTCTTCTATTGCCCACATCGGTATTATGGCGCTGGCTATTTTCTCCGAAACACATTTGGCTTTACAGGGTGTTATGATGCAGATGTTCAACCACGGTGTAAACATTATCGGGTTGTGGATTGTAGTAGAACTGATAGAAAGGCAATTTGGCACCAGAAAGCTGTCAGAGCTCGGGGGCATTGCAGCTAAAGCACCGGCACTTGCTATCCTGTTAGTAGTAATGGCGCTGGCCAATATTTCTCTTCCGCTTACCAATGCCTTTGTTGGAGAATTCATGATGTTCAGCGGGATATTTACTTCCACGCTAAGCAGGTACAATACGCTGTTTACCGTGTTGGCGCTGCTGAGCATTATACTGGCTGCAGTGTACACATTAACAATGATCCAGAAAGTATTTTTCGGACCGGTAAATGAAAGAACTGCCAACACGCATGATATTCGCTTTAATGAGAAATTGGCCTTGAGTATCCTGGTCGTTCTCATTTTTGCCTTTGGTGTTTATCCGCAACCTTTATTGAACATTACGGACGGGTATTCGCAAATAATCATTACCAATTCAACAAAGGTTCTTTCACAAACCTTCAAGTAATATGAACGCAATCGTTTTTTCGGCTGTATCGGGTGTGATCATGATGTTCAGTGGCTTTGCCCTGAAGAATAATGCAGCCATCCGCACATTGGCATTAGTGTTATTGTCAGCCATCATTGTTGCAACCGCTTTTGAGTTAAGAGGTGTTTCTTTTTTTCCTATCGACACGAAGGGCATGTTGTCGTTTGACAAGTTTGCGCTTTTATTTACGCTCATTGCCTGCGTTTCCACGCTGGTATTTTTTCTTTTATCAGGGAGAGATATGGAAAAGGTGGGCCAGAATTATTCCGACTATTTTGCCCTCATCTTTTTTATTTTAAGTGGCGTTGTCATCGCTGCCTCCTTTCAATCATTGTTACTTCTTTTTTTAGGTATTGAGATTATCTCCATTCCACTTTATATATTAACCGGAAGCGATAAGCGCAGTTTAAAAAGCAACGAAGCCGCCCTGAAATATTTTCTGATGGGTGCGTTTTCAACCGGATTGATGTTGATGGGAATTGCCCTTATTTATGGTGCAACCGGAACCTTTAAAACAACAGGCATCAACCTGCCGGTTGATAAAGTGCCTGTCTTGTTTTCAACAGGGTTGTTATTGTTGCTCTTCTCCCTTTCCTTTAAAGTTTCTGCTGCACCTTTTCATTTCTGGACACCCGACGTTTATGATGGTGCACCAACCGTGTTTACTTCCTTTATGGCAACTGTTGTAAAGGCTGCAGGGTTTATCGCCTTTATGCGGTTGTTTTCAGATGCCTTTAGAAACGTTGGAAGCGAATGGAAACTGGTGGTTGCCATCATTGTTGCTGCTACGCTTTTCATTGGCAATGTCACAGCCGTATTCCAGCAGAGTGTAAAAAGAATGCTGGCCTATTCGTCCATTGCACAGGCAGGCTTTATGATGCTTGCCGTGTATACGTTAACCGGCGAAGCAAAAGAAGGATTGATTTTATACGCCGCTGCTTATTCACTCGCAACAATTGGCATTTTTGCTGTCCTCATCAAAATGAAAGACTACACGTTTGATGGCTTCAATGGTTTTGCCCGTCAACAGCCGGTAGTTGCAGCAACGTTGGTTATATTCTTGTTATCACTGGCCGGAATTCCGCTGACTGCGGGTTTCCTCTCCAAATTCTTTATGCTGAGTGCAACAGTAGCTGCCGGTAATACGTGGTTAGCTGTATTTGCCGTACTAATGGCCGCCATCTCAGTGTACTATTACTTCCGTTTGATCCAGGCCATGTACTTTAAAGACGGAAATGCAACCATTCCGCAGGTCTCTTCCACCTTTAAGGTAACATTGATAGCGGTGGCTGCCGTTACAATCATCCTGGGTGTTTATCCAAACATTCTTCTGTACTGGCTTTATTTCTAGTCAATAAATTAATCGCATTCTGAAACAGGTTGGCTAACTTAGTCAACCTGTTTTTGCATGAAGACAACCGATATTTTTTCCCTTTCCTTTCGCACCATCCGGAGCAATCGGCTGCGTACCGGCATTACCATCGCCATCATTGCTTTGGGTATAACAGCATTGGTTGGTATCATCACGGCCATTCAGGCAATGAATCAGAAGCTAACGGAGAGCTTTGTCACCATCGGTGCCAATGGGTTTACCATCCGGGCCAAAGAAAGAGGGTTTCGCATTGGCAACAACCGGGAAATGAAGGTGGATAAGAAAGCAAAAAAACAGGAGAAAAAGTCCAACCTGGGTAAACCGATTTCGGTGCAGGAAGCAGAGCGCTTTGCTGCCTTGTTTCAGTATCCTGCCAAAGTAAGCCTCTTATCCTTTGCCGGTAATAACAACAATGTGTCCGCCAACACAAAAAAAACCAACCCAACCGTTTCGCTGCTGGGCACTGATGAAAACTACCTGGAGTTGAATGGCTTTACTAT